>JAFDHR010000238.1 GCA_019308645.1 Deltaproteobacteria bacterium | reverse complement strand
CTCCATTTTGCCTGAGAGTATTTTTAGATCCCTCATAGTATCCGGTCTTATCGATGGCGTTGGAAGTGTGCTCAGTTTTGTCCCACTTCTTATGTTCATGTTTTTTGCCATAGCAATCCTGGAGGATTCAGGGTATATCGCCAGGATTGCTTACATGATGGACAGGGTCTTACGTTGGTTCGGCCTGCATGGCAGCTCTGTAATGGCCTTGATAATAAGTGGTGGTATCTCAGGGGGTTGTGCTGTACCCGGGGTAATGGCTACGAGGACTTTAAAAGGATCAAAGGAGCGGATAGCCACCATGTTGGTCCTGCCTTTTATGAATTGTGGCGCTAAACTCCCTGTTTTTGCCATACTGATTGCTGCCTTTTTTGCCAAAAATGAGGCCATGATAATGTTTCTTTTAACCCTCCTTAGCTGGTTTTTTGCACTAATTGCCGCAAAGTTACTCAGAATAACCATCCTTAAAGGTCCAAAAACACCATTTGTAATGGAGCTTCCTCCTTACAGACTCCCAACCTTTAAAGGGCTGCTTATACACACCTGGGAGAGAACCTGGATGTACATTAAAAAGGCTGGTACCGTGATACTGGCTATTTCAATACTGTTGTGGATTATGATGACCTTTCCCAGGCTCACTCAAGATAAGATCGATTCGTTTAATGAGAAAAAAGAGACCCTTATTCAAGAATTTTTATCTATTCCTGAGGTAAATAAGATAATTGGCAATGGCCGGGGAATTGCCGCTTTTGATAAATATTATGATCTCTTCATTCAGGGTACGGAGAAAGAGAAGGAGATAGTCACGGCATATGATAGGGTAAAGAAGGGCATTGATAAGATAGGTTACGATGAACAAAGCGCTGCTCTCGAGGGGTCGTTTGCTGGAGTCACTGGAAAGGCACTCACTACTTTAACAAACCCTCTTGGATTTGAATACAGGACAAATATTGCCCTCATTGGAGGTTTTGCAGCGAAGGAAGTGATTCTTTCTACCCTTGGAACCGCCTATTCTCTTGGAGAAGGTGTATCTGAAAAACCTGAACCGCTATCGGTAAAACTTCAAAAAGAACCAGGCTGGAATCAATTGACAGCATTTACATTGATTATCTTTATGATGCTGTATGTTCCCTGTTTTGTGACCGTTATAACAATCAAAAAGGAAAGTAATTGGCATTGGGCACTCTTTTCAATGCTCTATAGCCTTGTAAGTGCCTATGTAGTGGCATTAATAGTTCACCAAGCAGGTCTTTTTTTAGGGGTAGGGTTTTAGGCAATGTCAGTTGCCCGTTGTTAGTGGTGAAATGAACTGATTTTTTTGATTATTCAACGGACAACTGACAACAATCAACGGACACTCAGTGTTTACATCTATTTCTCAAGCCTTCTTTTCACTTCGTAAACATCAATATCAGATGTTACCCAGCCGGTAAGCTTTTCAGCATTTCCGCCCTCAGTACACCTGGCAATAAAGAATGAGCGTGATCCCTGTCTTTTCTTTGGTCCAAAGCTCATCTTAGGGCCTATACCCTGAAAATCCTTAATTGATTCCATAGACCTGATGAAATTATCGACAGTCAAATTCCTTCCGCATCTCTTAAATGCCTCAACCATTGGCTCGATAAAGAGGATACCGGCATAGTAAAAGATTCCCCATCTATCCTTAGGCTCCAGCCTCTTTTGGGCCTCATGATACTTTACCATTAATGGATGTTTTGAGTGAAGTAGTTCCCCAAAGGTTGCAAAAATTACATCTTTAAAAAGACCCTTACTGATTTTATACATTAGCTGGTAATCGCTCAGGGTACTTGTTGTCATCCAAAAAGGTTTAAATCCAAGTTTTGCTGCTGTACCGAGCATAATAGCCCCATGTTTTGGCAGTACCCACATAATGACTACATCAGGTTGGGCAGCCTTGAGCTTCATGCAGTGAGAACTGAGGTCTGTGTCAAGTGGCTCTGCTGAAACTGTGGCAGCAAATTTCATACCCCTTCTTTCCAGGGCTATTTGGGCACCTATAAGACCGACCTTTCCATAATCATCATTCTGGTAGAAAAAGGCTATTCTCTTTTTCCCTAACTTATCAATAGCATAGTTTACAAGGAGGAATGCCTCATCGCAGTAAGGAGGATATGTCCCAAAAAGATAAGGGGCCTTCTCAGGAGGGTAGCACCAATGAACAGATCCAGCTGCCGGCCCTATCCAGGGGACTTTGTTTTTTTCCAGGTAATCTCTAACAGCAAAACCAGTAGCTGTCCCAACACCTGAAGCAAATGCGAAGACCTTCTTGTCCTCAACCAGTTCTTTGGCAATAGCCTTTGTTTTGGGGGGTTGATAGGCATCATCCCTTAAGTAGTATTTTATCTTCCTGCCATGAATTCCACCCTCCTCGTTAATAATTTTGAATAAAAGCCCTGATCCCCGCGCAACCGCTCCCCAAAGGGCAGCAGGCCCTGTTTGGGGGCCCCATTGTCCGATCCTGATTTCTGTATCAGTGACTCCCCTTTCTGCAAGCGCTACAGGGATGATAGCTAAAGAAAAGACCATTACGAAAGCCATCACAATAAACAAGTTCCCTTTTTTCATTTTTTCCTCCTTTTGGTTATTAGGTTATGTCAATTGTTGATTGACGGTTGTATGTTTGTTCATAAAGAGTTAGGCAATAAAAAATTTTTCATATCAAAATGCGGTAACCAATTGTGTGGTTTCTACAACGGACAACGGACAATTATTAACCACTAACATTATCCCCTTTTATACATACCATCAATTATATCACCAAATGCCTCATTTACATATTTTCTTTTTACCTTCATTGTGGGTGTGACTTCACCATCTTCCTCGTAAAGCTTCTTGGGTAGGATGGTGAACTTTTTAATCTGCTCCACACGTGCCAGTGTATCATTTACTTTATTCACTTCCCCCTGAATCAGCTTAATGATCTCAGAGTCCTGTGTCAAATCTTTATAGGTAGAAAACTGAACTTTATGGTCCTGGGCATATTTCACCACATTATCCTCATCAATCATGATCAGAGAGCTTATAAATTTTCTCTTGTCGCCAATAATAACGGCGTCATTAATATATGGACTGAATTTCAGCTTATTTTCTATGTACTGGGGGGTAATGTTTTTGCCTCCAGCGGTAACAATGATATCCTTTTTCCTGTCCGTGATCTTCAGATACCCGTCCTCATCTATTTCACCTATGTCACCAGAATAAAGCCATCCATCTTTTAGAGCCTCTGCCGTAGACTCAGGGTCTTTGTAGTAACCCTTGAACACACTTGGAGACTTTACCAGTATCTCACCATCCTCGGCAATTTTTATCTCTGTTCCAGTCAGAGGAGGACCCACTGCTCCAAACTTTACTCGTCCAGCCCTGGATACGCAAGTGACGCCTGTGCCCTCTGTTTGGCCATAGCCCTCAATTAGGTTGACACCGATGGATTGAAAAAAATGAAGAACATCCGGTGAGATAGGAGCAGCACCGGAATAGGCAATCCGCAAACGATCAAACCCTAATCTTTCTTTGAGCTTTTTGAAGACTGCAAAGTATGCAAGCTGGTAGAGTACCTCTAAGTAAAAGGGTACCTTTTTGAAATCCATCCTTAGGGAAGCCCTTTTCTTGCCAAGCTTGAATGCGGTGGAAAATACGAGCTTTTTAAACCAGGTGGCGTCCGACATTTTAATATAGACGGCAGAAAGATATTTTTCCCATATCCGTGGGACCGCATACCCAACTGTAGGGGATACCTCTATCATGTTGTCTGTTACCGTATCCGGGCTCTCAATGAAGTTCACAATATAGCCGTTTTTAATGTGGCCAAGGACAGAAAAAAGCTGTTCAAAAATATGGCAGAGTGGAAGGAATGACATTACCTCATCTGTATCATACATGGGGTTATCTGTGGTGATAGCTTGGCCCATATACGTCAGGTTGCTATGAGTTAACATTGCTCCCTTAGGAGGACCGGTTGTACCAGAGGTATAGATAAGCATCGAAAGATCATCGGGAGTGACCTCGGCCATACGGCTCTCAAACAAATTGGAATCCTTTTCTACAATCAGGCGACCTTCCTCCAAGATTTCGTTGTATGTCATAACCATAGGGTCTTTAAAGTGTCTGAGACCCTCCAGATCCCATACGATAACCTTTTTCAAAAAAGGAACCTTATCCCTGAAATGTATCCACTTATCAAGTTGTTCCTCATTTTCCACAAAGAAAAATTTGGATTCTGAATTCTCAATAGCATACTCGACCTGTGGCCAGGCGTTGGTTGAATAGACCCCAACGGCCGCTCCACCAGCACATTGGACGCCCACATCTATGATCACCCATTCGGGGCAGTTGTCGCCGATAATGGATACACGATCTCCCTTTTCAAGGCCCATGGATATTAGGGCCGAGCCTACATGTTTGGCCAGTCTGTAATACTCATTCCAGGAGATATCATGCCAGATGCCATATTCCTTTTTGCGTATGGC
>JAFDHR010000237.1 GCA_019308645.1 Deltaproteobacteria bacterium | reverse complement strand
GGCAGTGTATTCTTGGCATTATGACGAAAATAGGGGGAGTTCAGAATGGTTCCGAGCAACCGGTGTATGGTGGAGGCCTCTTCTGGGATCGTCTCCTTGATGCTATCAGGGAAAAAAAGCTTTGTTTTCGTGCTTCTGATTGCCTCCTGCAACTTTGCAGCAGCCTTTCCCGTGGGAGCAATAAGGGCTATTCTAAGCCTTTCTGACTTGGCCTGTTTAAGAAGCAGGGCCAGTATTGCTGCTACGATTGAGGTTTTGCCTGTTCCAGGCCCCCCGGAAATAACACAAAATCTTTTCGTCAACGCTGTAAAGGCAGCTACCCTCTGCCAGTTAATCTCTTCTGCCTCGTCTAAGGGGAAAAGCCGCATTAGTTCTTCTTTCAGAAGGCCAATCCCTATATCCACACCAGTATCACTTATACGACTCCGAATTGAATTTGCTAATTTTGCCTGATACTCCCAGTAACGAAACAGATAAAGCCTCGAGTGGTCATCAAGAATTAGCGGTTTGTATTCTCCGGGATTTCCCACCACACCAGTTTTTCTAAGTTGTTTGCACCAATTGTTCAAATCAGGACATACAACAGGACCAATCCCATTCTCTCTCTTAAGCAACTCTTTCCCTTCCACACTGGAAAGATCAAGACATACATGTCCCTGTCTCGTGTAGCTACTTACAAGGGCCGCCGCAAGGGATAACCCAGAAATATCCTTATCAGTAAACCTTGACATGAAGTTCGCAAAATGGATGTCAAGCGCGGAGAGTATTTCATTATCGTAAAGACGATATAGATCTTCCTGTTTCACGGTTTAACCGTTCCTGTCTCATCTATCAGGTTTGTGCCTAATTTGTTTATAAATTTTCCAGATGGCCTCTCTCTATAAATGCCAAACTCTGTCCCCTCGTTCGGATCCACTCCGCGCAGGAATATATAGTAGGCCCCTCCAAAATGCGTTTCATAGGTATAGCCCGGCAGGCGTAGCTGAAGGTATTGATTCAGGGCAACGATGTATATGTGGCATTGGATACTGTAAAACTCATCTTTCATGGCCTTAGCCAGGCCTTTCTGATCATAGTACTCCAGCCCGCTTCCAAGGAGATTTGATTTCCAGTCAACCAGGTAGAATTGACCCTGGAACTGGAAGACCATGTCCATAAATCCCCTCATAAATCCCCTGACCGGCGTAAAATCCAGCCGTTCGATACGCTCGGGAAAATCTTTAGAAAGCTCGGGGCCAGCATATTCCGCAAATATATTGTTTAGTTTTTTTGTAGAGATCGACTTTAATGGGAAATAGAATCCCAGTTCATTAATCCGATCCTGGCTCCGTATGTGTGATAATGTAAAATCACTCCTCTCGGGCTCAAGTGGAACGGACAGCACATTGCGTATCATATCATAGAGGGTTTCCTGCCATATAAGCTCAAAGCCGTATTCAATCAGTTTATTGGCAATCAGTTCTTTAATTACAGAGGTATCTTTCTGCACAAAGTCGAGGTGCTCAAATATATCGTGTAGACATGTCCCTGCCTTTGTTCCCCTGGGGAATGAAAAAATGTCTGAAGGCTCTTCTATTACTGGCTCTTTAAAAGCCTTTTGGCTGTAAGTATGAGGCCTGCCCGCAACGCTCTCGCTTGCAAGGTTTATTGCATCATGGTCGGCAAGTTCTGCACCGTACTGCTGGCCGGATATTAGAGAAGAAAAGCTTGAAATGTGCCACTGACGATCTATATTCCCGGAAAATGTGCGAGAACTCAGTACTACCTCTTTCTCCGGTAGAGGTGAATATTTTTCCCCTGTCTCTGTCGGCATTTCAGAAAGCCTGATTATCCCATCAGGGTTATCCACGAGTATTTTCAATTCCGCTCGCATATCCTCATCGCTTAAAGTCTTAAGCCTTTCTTCGATACTATTTACAACATTGTCCCCTTTCCATGATCCCTGCTGATGGAAAAGGTAGGCTGGCGCAGAGGTCTCAGCATCCCTAAAGCGACCCCACACCAAATAACAGCGGTTTCTTGCCCGTGTTAACGCCACATAGAGAAGCCGAAGATTCTCAGCCAGCTCTTCCTTTTCAGCAAACACCCTGTTCTCATCCATGGCCGGCGAGCCGAGGTCAAGGGTCAATCTCATGTGGTTGAGGCTATCATGAAACGTAAAGGGGTGGTTATTTTTCTTGATCTTGGAGCCAGTCCATACAAATGGACAAAACACTACCGGATACTCAAGACCCTTGCTCTTGTGGATGGTTACCAGTTTAACAGCATTTTCATCACTCTCTAAGCGCAGCTGGTATTCATCTAACCGTGGTGTGCTTTGATCTCTTTGTTCAGAGAGCCATTTCAGAAGGCCTGCCATAGCCAGTTTGCTTTCAATGGATGTCTGATGAAGGACTTCCGCCAGATGCAGCAAGTTCGTATTTCGCCGCTCCCCATCAGGCAACGGCATGAGGCGTGTCAAGATTTTTTCTTGTACGAGTAAATGCCGAAACATCTGGATAAAGCCGTGGTTGCCCCACAGGTCATGATAGTGTCGAAATTTAACAAGCCACTCCTCCCATCCGGCTTCATCCTGTATCAAGTCATCCAGTTCCTCTCCTTTAACACCCATCATCTCAGTAGTCAGGGCCGCCTTGAGGAGACCATCATTATTCGGCTGATTAATGCCAGCCATAACTCGCTCCATCTCCAGGGCTTCATGGGAATCAAAGAGATTCTCTGAAGTATAAAGAACGCTGGGAATATTTAGGGCTGAGAGGGTTTTTTGCATGGTGTGTGCTTCATAGTGTGTCCTCACCAAAACAGCAATATCTCCTTCCCTCAGGGGGGTTTTCCTTAATAGGGCTCTGTTGCTTCTGCCGAGGCTGATAAGCCGTGAGATTTCACCTGCAACTGCCCTGGAAATGAGTCCCCGTGCCTGTGTCTTGTTAATAACCTTTCCAGGTTCCGCTACCTTACTGGTAGCCAGAAACCAAAGCTGTAAAGGCGATTCTTTTTTATTATCTATTATCAGAGATTCAGGGCCTTTGTTTGCTGCTGGCGAGACTGATTGAAATGGGATTTGCTCATAGATAAAAGGACGGTCTACTCTGGTAAAGATGGTATTTATTGCGGCAATCAAATCGGGTTCGGATCGCCAGTTCTCACCCAGGGTGAATCTGGATTCCACGTCTCCTGCGGCGTCCATATAGGCAAAAATATCAGCCCCGCGAAAACTGTATATGGCCTGCTTTGGATCACCAATCAGAAAGAGGGTGCTTTTTTCAGTACCAAAAATCTTCCTGAAAATGGCATACTGGATAGGATCTGTGTCCTGGAATTCATCTATCAGGGCGGCCCTGAATTTATTACCTATAGTCCTTGCAAGTGCTTCTCCATCTTTTTCCTGTAGCGCACGATAAACCTTGAGGAGAAGATCATCAAAAAACTGGATATTTTTCTCCCCTTTTCTCTTGATAAGCTCATCGTGCATGTAATGAAATAACGCCACTTTGAGCCCCATAAGGCGCTGGTCAAAAATACTCGCAAGCTCCCCCTGTTTTTCCCTCAGCCTTTCGCAGAATTCAAAGAAAGGATGAGCAGGCGGGATATGGTCATTTTTTACAGCGCCATTGATTTCGCTTGAGGTGAATTTCTTAAAGTTCTGAAACAATATGGGATTATTGCCTCCCGTAGACATAAGATCGTCCATACCCTGAATCCAGACAGAGATCTTTACCTTACTGTATTTGCTTCGATTGAGCCCTTCATCATTCATAAGAATTTTTTCAACCTCTCCCCTTGACGATTGCCAGGCCTTGCGAGTTTTATTAAAAATATCTCGAAATCCCCTTTCCTGGGCAGAGGTGTCAGGCCATTCAACCTGGGGAATGATTTTTAGGTATGGCTGAGCATCCCGATTGGCAAGAAGAGAAAGGAGATTTTCCGGGTTGAATTTATTATTAATGGCATAGTTTACAAAAAGGGACGATGCAGTGTAGAAATGGGTGCGCCAGAAATCATCAACAATTTCCCTTTTGAGATTTTCCTGGTCAGTGACCAGCTCGGTATCAAATAAGCTGCCACTTTCAAAGGCATTTTCATGCAATATTCTCCTGCAAAACCCGTGTATAGTGAATATGGCAGCCTGATCGAATGACCGGAGCGCTTGCCCAAGGCTTCGTAATGCAGTCTTTGGGTCCGTATGTCTTCTCACCAGATCAATTAGGAAGGAATCCTCTATTTTGCCTCCGTTGAATGCCTCTATGGCTTCCCGCAGCTTTATGCGAATCCTATCTTTCAACTCCTCTGTGGCGGGAACGGTAAAGGTGACAACGAGTATCTCATTTATGGAGAGATTTTTCTCAAGTATAAGCCTGGCACTTGCTTCTATAAGGTTTGTTCCCTCAAGAGGACTGGTTAAAAGATCAAAATGTCTGGTTTTTGTCATTTTCAAATTTCTTTCTGATGCTCCAAAAAAGGCCTAAAGACCTGTTCTGCAATGCGTCGAAATTTTGAGTCAAGGGGATCGGTATTTCCAAAACAAAGCTGATAGTATGGATCTTCACACTCACCACGGTTGTAATCTGTTTTTTCCCATATCCTGCGCGAACTATTGAGGGCGTCTTCTTCTGATTTGTTTTTTTCCAGGAGCGTATGGACATACATCCAGGAAGTGTCCGGAAAGAAATGAAGGGGCTTCATAAGGCCTTCCCAATATTCCTTTAATAGACTTTCAAGAATCTCTTTGCTATTTTCCACCGTGGCATATTCCCATGCTATCCATACATCTTCACGACTTTTATCAGGCCCCAGGCCTGCCAACATGCTGCTACTGGGGTAGGTAT
>JAFDHR010000236.1 GCA_019308645.1 Deltaproteobacteria bacterium | reverse complement strand
CGAAGATAAAAAAGGAATACTCCCTTTATCAAATATGAAATGGGCAAGGATGGTTGACCCGGAAAAGGCATATTTTGAGAGCAAATTGCAAGATCCAGCCGATGTTTTAACTCCGGGGGATATCATTACAGTGAAAATCATTAAAAAATCCAAGGATTTTTCCGAACTAATCCTATCATTAGAACAAACACCTGAGGCCCAGGCCGCCCTGCTCTGTTTGGAAGCCAAAACAGGTTATGTGAAGGCAATGGTTGGAGGATTAGATTTCTCTAAAAGTCAGTTTAACCGGGCAACTCAGTCAAGGAGGCAACCTGGTTCTGCATTCAAACCAATCACGTATGCTGCAGCCCTTGACAATGGATTAACCCCTTCTTCAATAATTATCGATGCGCCTTTTATATCTCCCATTGGTGAGGAAGATAAGCTATGGAAGCCGAAAAATTACAAAGAAAAATTTTATGGGCCTACCCTATTCAGAACTGGCCTAATAAAATCACGGAATATATTGACAATAAAAATTTTAAAAAAAATCGGTGTTAAGCACGCAATTGATTATGCAAGGCGGATGGGAATAGATTCTCCTCTTAACGCTGATCTATCATTAGCCCTTGGTTCATCAGGAATATCCCTTGTTGAATTAACAAAGGCATACTCGGTCTTTGCCAATGGAGGTATGCTGGTGAAACCCATTTATATTACTAAAATAATTGATAGAAATGGAAAGATTCTCGAAGAGAAGCAGCCCTCTTTTTCTGAGTCAATTTCTCAAGAAACAGCATATGTAATGACTGATCTTTTAAAAGCGGTGGTTACAGAGGGTACAGGTTGGAGAGCTAAGGCACTGTCAAGGCCAGTGGCAGGAAAAACCGGCACCACTAATGACCTGAAGGATGCATGGTTTATGGGTTTCAACCCTACCTTGGTTACTGGTGTCTGGGTGGGCTATGATGATAGCAGACAAATGGGCAAAGGAGAAACTGGATCAAGGGCTGCGTGCCCTATTTGGCTCTACTTTATGAGAGAGGTTCTCAAAGGAAAACCCGTAATCCCATTTCAACCTCCTGAAGGCGTAGTTATTACAAAAATAGATGCCAAAACCGGTTTATTAGCCAGTCCCTCCTCAAAAAAGACCTGCTTTCAGGCATTTAAGAAAGGCACAGAGCCTACCACGTATTCCCCAAAACCAGATTCTGGAAAACCTGGGGAATTCTTTCAGCTTGATATGGATTACTCTAATTAAAAGAAATATTGCTATTCAGCCACTAATAAACACGAATTTACACAAATTGATAATCTTTTTAATAGACAAGTCTTTCATGCCCAAGTCTCTGTGTGCCATAATTCAAGATATCCGCCTGCCAACTGGTGGTCAGGATAGTTATATGAACTTCCATCGCCAATCCAATGATCTTATAAGATAAATCTCTATGCAATATTCTCTTTTCTTTCGTGTCCATTTGTGTCAATTCGTGGCTGAGTTACGAAATAATCTTCTCTTATCTTAAGATAGTCTTCCTTGAGCAAACTATTTGATTGAGCATAGGTGCCGGATTTATGTATTATATCTGTCACCTCCTGTCTTGATATTTTGTTTCCTCTCATCTGCACTACCTTAGATAATGTTCTATAACCCAAGACAAATGGTATGATACAAAACATCCGAATAGATTTTTCTTCCAAAGGTAGTAATTTTATATATCTCAAAGTTGAATCCAAATATGTGACTATAAAAGGTATCATACTGTTTATTATTCCCTGCCTCTGTTTGATTGATAAGGTTTCAATTGCATTAATATCAATGCGATATTCCTCTGTTATACTATTTGGAATATAGCACCAACCTCTTAATATATCTTTTTGATAATCCTTAATGATATTTATTAGTTGCAAGGCAATGCCAAAATGAATTTGAACTTTCTCTAATTTTGATTTTTGCTTCTTTATGCCTTTCCTGTCGCAAAAAATTTTTGTTAGCATCACGCCTACAACACCTGCTACGTAGTAACAATATTCTTCTAACTCCTTAATGTCTGTGAGCTGAAATATCTCACTATTACTCTGGAGTTTCCTCTTCTGAAACTCCAGCATTCCCCATGAGGTCTCAACAATTAAGGGGTCAATTATTTTTCTGTAAGTATCTCGTAAATCAAAATAACACCGTAATACTATATGGCCATTTTCTATAAGGTTTTTTTCATTAGAGCTTTCTTTCCATCTGAATTTCAGAGATTCATATAATTTCAACCGATGAGAGAAATCCTTGTTTCCCCTAAAAATCTCTGCGAAATCTCTCAAATCTGCAATCTTCTCTCTTTCATCCTGATATATAGTATCCTCAAAGGTATCGGCTATCCGAAACAGTAAATATCCAAGGAGAACTGTCTTAAAGATATCTCCCTCTAACTGACCTATATTGAGGGCAAATGTCCTTGAAACTAAAGGTAAAATTTTGCGACAATATTCCCAGTCCTCTTCTCTTGCCTTGTCAGTCATAGGCCTCTTAATTAATTCAAGTCACCCTTTTTATAGGTGGTTATTGACTGATTTATATATTCCTTTCAACGGTCAACAAGCAACGGACAATGGACATTACTACTTATATAGTACCCTGTATGTCTCAACTGGCGAATGTATCCCCTTTAGATTAAATGTGCCTGCCTTTTCAAAAGTAGCAATGCCCTTAGCCTTGCTATATGTTCTTTGACTTATTAAGATCTCACCGCCTTTGGCCATTGATTCCAGCCTGGCTGCAACATTTACCTGGTTGCCAATTACAGTATAGTCTCTATGAAATTCCGATCCTATATTACCTACAGTCATATATCCCGTATTTATTCCTATTCCAATATTCAGATCGTATCCATATGATAACCATTCAGCTTTTAATTGATCTGTTTTGCGTTGCATATCAATTGCCAAAAGAACTGCTCTCTGGGCATGGTCAGGGATCGAAACTGGATCACCAAAAAATACCATTATCCCATCCCCCATTATCTTGTCTAAGGTTCCCTCATGCCTGTGGATAAGTTTTGTCATCTCTGATAAATAATTATTTAAAAGAAAACTGATTTCCTCTGACTCAAGGGCGTCAGTTATATCGGAAAAGCCTCTAATGTCTGAGAAAAACACGGTCATAAACTTCCTGTTAGAAATTTTATTAAAACCGCTCCCATTTGCTAAAATTCTTTCTGTAATTTTAGGGGAAAGATATCTTCTTAATTCACTGTATTTGCTTAATTCATCAACCTGCTCATCAACCTTTTGTTTGAGATCTCTATTAAGGATAAGTAAATCTTCTTTGGCCTTGTCTAACTCAACCGTTCTTTCCTCTACCATCTTTTCAAGATTCTTAGCATAGTTACCTATCTCTCGTTTGGCCTTTCTCAATTCGAGATTTACCTTTTCAAGCCCCACATATGCCTTATTTTTAGCAATCATTGCCTCTCTGAGTTGATTAATAGTCTCGATCATATCATGGGCTGTTTCCGGTCTTTTTCCTTTTTTGCGGAAAGCCTGCAACATTTTCTTCCAAAATCCGAGCCTATCGTAGGTGACATCTAAAATAAAGTAAGGGGCCTTATATATCTCTCCTGCTGTCAAAATATTTCTATTATCTACCTTTAATGATTCGGTAATAAGAATTCCCGTGCTCGCTTTTCTGTCTCTATCTCCTTCTCCATTAAGTGACTCGGAAAATCTCCCCAAAAACACCTTCCTTCCTCCAATAATGTCAGAAACAAGAAAGACCTTTTTCCCAACAACCTTTCGTCGCTTCTCAATAGGGGAGAAAATTGTGAATTTATCATCCTCTAT
Source organism: Deltaproteobacteria bacterium (assembly GCA_019308645.1). The sequence goes on along the minus strand of JAFDHR010000236.1, from coordinate 680 downwards.
TCTGGCATTGAGTTTAAAGGGAAGGAATTCCATTTCCTCGTTGAATAATATCTCTGGATCATATTCATTGAGGGGTTGTTTGATAATCGCTGGAGGAAGACACCAGATAGCAGGGATAAAAGATATGATTCCCTTTAGATATGAATCACCAATATAGTCCCGATTAGCATCATAGTCATCATGGAATTTAATCTTTATAATTGCATGTATTTTTTTAAGTTTTTTATCAAGGGCTGGCGGTTTAATAATATCAATATCCTTGGTATCATTAAAATTTTTATTAAAAAAGGGGAGTCTCTTGATACCATCATCTGGGTTGGAAAAAAGCTGGATAAAATAACCAAATCTTCCCCAAGACTTTAGTGTTGCGGAAGAAATACCACAGTTGAAATAAAAATCAGGATCACCAACGAGTTCCTTGGCCTTTCGAAAGATCTTTTGAAATATCTCATATGTAGTCCATTCATCCTCATCAGTGAGATATTCTTTTGCAGAACTGTACCTATCCTTAGGAAATGACATCCCATCAAAAAGATCAGATGCATCACCCAAAAGGCTTTCCACATACGTGGAAATCATTCGTATATTCCTATTGCTTATGCAATCAGTCCTGCTCATAAACTCAACATACTAAAATAGAAAACTCTCTTGACACCAAAAACTTTGGATGTTAAAAAATA
>JAFDHR010000235.1 GCA_019308645.1 Deltaproteobacteria bacterium | reverse complement strand
GCTTAAATTGATTGGTTATTCTGTTTCCAAGTGCTGTTGCTGCTGCGTCGGCGATTGATGCTTTGCTGGATATAATGCAGACTGAATCAGCACTTCCAAGGCTAAGGGAATGTCCCACAGTAGCCGAGGAGGTACAGATGCCCACTGGCATTTGCTCCGGATATATAACGACACCGAGCTTATCGCTTAACTTTGAGTTTCCAGCAAGGATGGAAACTGTAACAGGTCTTTCGGTTTTTAGAAAGATATCTCCACCATTTTCAACAATAAGTTCCTCAGTATATTGTAGAAGGTCTCTGGCAACAAACTGAGCTATTGTACCTGCGACTGCTGCCATTGGACCTACATCAAAGATTCTCGTAGCTGAAATCATCTCCCGTATTATTTCAGGGGCAAAAGGATCCTCCGGATAAGGGAGAAGAGTGGAGAGAAAATCTGGTTGTGTCTTTATGTAATCTTCCAGTTGCCTTCTATAGTGATATACTCTATCTCTGGTCTGTTTACTAAGATTCTTGGAAGAACTGACCAGGAGATCAGTCTCCTTGATCAAAACCCTGAATGAGATCAAGTCCTTGGGATGTACTCCTCTTCTGTAAGCATGTTCTTTGGGCACTATCTAATCTCTATTCAAGTTGGTAGTTGGCTGCTTCTTTGGTTATAATCACGTCATGCACATGCCCCTCCTTTAGACCTGCGGCTGTGATCTTTAAAAATTTTGCCTTGGCCTGTAACTCCTTAATATCGCACGCACCAACATAACCCATACCTGCCCTTAGGCCTCCTATAAGCTGGTAGGTAGTATCTGCTAAGGGTCCTCTATAAGGGACTCTTCCAACTATGCCCTCTGGTACCAACTTTGTTTCTCCTTCTGTTATTTTCTGAAAATAGCGATCTACACTCCCCTCTCTCATAGCCTCTACAGAACCCATACCTCTATATACCTTATATGTTCTACCTTGAAAAAGCACAGTCTCTCCTGGGCTCTCCTCTGTGCCGGCAAAGAGATTTCCAATCATGACGGATAATGCTCCTCCAGCTATTGCCTTGGTAATATCACCGGAAAATCTCATGCCACCATCAGCGATAATTGGAATATTGTTTTTCGATGCTTCTCGAGCGCACTCCATAATAGCTGTCATTTGTGGCACGCCAACACCTGCAATTATTCTTGTTGTGCATATTGAGCCTGGACCAATACCAACTTTTACCGCATCAACACCCGCGTCGATAAGTGCCCGCGTGCCCTCGGATGTAGCTACATTGCCGGCTATCAACTCCAGATTTGGGAAATTTCTTTTGGTATCTTTTACTGCTTCAATTACACCTGTAGAGTGTCCATGCGCAGAATCAATAACAATAACATCTACATTTGCTTCTATTAGTCTATCAATTCTTTCATCTCTTTCTGGGCCAACCCCAACAGCCGCACCAACCCGCAGTCTACCAACATGATCCTTGCATGAATGAGGGTATTTTTTTATCTTTTCAATATCCTTTATTGTTATGAGCCCTTTTAACTTTCCTGCATCGTCAACAACTAATAATTTCTCTATCCTCCTTTCATGCAAGATGCTTTTTGATTCTTCTAAGGTTGTTCCAACTGGTGCTGTGGCAAGATTATCCTTGGTCATTACATCTTCGAGGTTGTTCCAACTGGTGCTGTGGCAAGATTATCCTTGGTCATTACATCTTCGACTTTCTTATCCAGATTTGTTTCAAATCTTAGATCCCTGTTGGTTATTATCCCCATTAAGTTCCCTTTTTTCACAACAGGCACTCCGGAAATTTTGTATTTTTTCATAATGTTTAGTACTTCTGAAATTTTCTGTTCCGGGGTAATAGTAATAGGATCAATGATCATACCACTTTCTGATTTCTTAACCTTCTCAACCTCTAAGGCCTGCTTTTCTATAGTCATGTTTTTATGTATAAACCCTAAACCACCCTGCCTGGCTAATGCTATGGCGGTTTCTGATTCGGTAACTGTATCCATTGCTGCACTGACAATAGGTATATTAATGGAAATATTTCGAGAGAGTTCTGTTTTAATATCTATATCTTTCGGCAACACAGTGGATTCCCCAGGTAATAAAACAAGATCATTAAAGGTCAGCCCTTCCTTCATTAATTGATCATCCATTCTTTTCTCCTCCCATATATTGTAAAAGTATGCCCTCTAATAAATCAGAATAACTAATCATTATCTCATCTTTTTCAAAATAATCCATAATTTTCGCTACAATTATAGTGCCAGCTAAGATAATATCCTCTCTTCCAGGTTCAAGACCTTTAAGCTTTAGCCTTTCTGCCTCTGGCATATCCTTCATTTTTGTAAATAGAAGTTCAATATCCTTTTTTTTAATTACAAGACCATTTAATTTTTCATCAAACTCTGTTTCTCTAATACCATATATCATTGCGGTCAGATTAATAACACTTCCTCCAGTTCCTACAAGAGAGAACGCTCCTTTACATAACTCTTTAATATATTGAAGTTTTACTTTAAATATACTATCAATTTGCTTGATTATTTGATTTATTTCCTCATCCTTTGGCGGATCAGTGCTTAAATAATCATCTGTTAAAATAACTGCTCCTAATTTTATTGATATGGGTTTTTTATCTTTATTATTTGTCCATATAAATTCGGTGCTTCCGCCACCACAATCAAAAATAAGCATAGGCTCTCCCCTATGGTTCAGTGAAGATAAAACTCCTCTGCGAGTCAGGTAAGATTCCTCTTTCCCTGTAATGACCTTTACAGTATGCCCTAATTTTTTATCGATCAAGGCAATAAAATTATTTCGATTGCGTGCCTCTCTTACTACCCCTGTTGCTACTACAATAGGAGATGGGATATCAAATTGACGTGCAATATCGAAAAAATTTCTAAGCACAGAGATGCTTCTGGACATAGGCTCAGGCTCAATTATTCTCACTCCTTTTTTGTTGAAATGTTGGCCAAGTCTTGTGATAACTCGCTTTCTCAAAATAGGTTTTAAGGTATTCTCCGATATACCTTTTTCAGCAATCAACATCCTAATAGAATTTGTTCCTATTTCTATGGATGCAACAGGATTCATATTTTCCATATTAGAATTTCTGTAATTCATTAAAGCATGGATTTTTAGTAGTATTAGATTTTTGCAAGCCATATGGAGTGTTGGAGTAATGGAGTAGTGGGTGATAAAAATTGAATATTGATGTTGGAAGTTCAGAATTGTCAATAGTCAATGTTCAATAGTCATTTGGTTGAACCCAGTATTCCAGTACTCCATCACTCCAGTTATGAGCGAAGCGAACTGATTTAATTTATAAAGCGAGACAAAATAGACTTTAGGGACCCTGTCTTGCCAGTGTAAAAATGGTCTGCCCCTTCAATCACCTCAAGGTGGGCCTTTGGGTTCCATGTATTGATAACATTCGTTATCTTATCTGCTGGTGCAATATCATCTTTACTGCCAGCGACCACTAACCCTATCTTTTGGTTAAAGGATAAAAAGGAAAAATCTAAAAAGGCAACTGGAGGCGATATCATTACTATCCTATTACATAGGGAATGAGTGTCGTTGATTTTGGCGTTTACCCATGCCCCAAATGAATATCCAGCCAGGTCAATATCTCTCTTTCCCCTCTTGTGCATATACTCTAAGGCAGACCTCACATCCTCCTGCTCTCCTTTTCCCTCGTCATAACTTCCCTCACTTCCCTCAACACCTCTAAAATTAAATCTCAGGGTGGAAAAGGCTTTATTCTGATAGACCTCAGCAAGTGTATCTACGACCTGATTATACATAGTCCCGCCATAAAGAGGGTGAGGGTGAGTTATGACAACACCCTTTTCTCCTTCCTGTATCCATAGCAGGCCTTCAATGAGCAGGTCTTTAGATAAAAATCTGATTTTTTCTTCGGTCATACACGATAGTAGTCTGGGATTGGTGAAGCTTAAATTATATGATTACAATTTTTGTAATAGTTCAGCCACAAAGACACTAAGTCACCAAGATTATTATATAATTCTTTAAATATCATTTTTATAAGAGACAGAATTATTTCTTCGTGCCTTTGAGACTTGGTGGCTAAACTTATACAAATTGTTTAAAGAGATTATTCATATCTCGTTTAGATCTTTATCTGATAAAATGGCAAATGTGGCCTCTGCTTTGACCAGGATCTTTTTATCCTTATCGCAGATTAATCCCTTAGCCTTGCATAAACGCTTTCTTTCTCCTTCTAATATTGTGCCCTGAACGGTCAACAACCTATGCAATGGAACGGGATTTTTGTACTTTATCGTCATACTTCTTGTAACAAAGAATATTCTCTTGAAATAAATCATAGCCCACGACATGATCTCATCTAAAAGGGTTGACACTATCCCTCCGTGTGCCATATTTTCCCATCCTTCAAAGTTTTTTCCGAGGGTTAGATCTGAACAAACATACTCTCCCTTTTTGTAAAAACTAAGATTAAGTCCTATTGGATTTGCAGTTCCACAAGCAAAACAATTATATCCATGCAATTTAGGAATGCTCTCAATATTTTTATCCATTCTGAAATTCCTTTACCTTCCCAAGAATAGTACGCCAAATCATATCGTTATCCCACTCATGCACAATTTCTATCGGATAATGTGATAATTCCAGCCTGATATTTCTTGCCTGGCTTCTCATCAATCCAGAGAGAATAAAATATTTTTTCTTAATAAATCCCCCGTCTTTTATTAGTTTTAGGATAATATCATAATGGATATTTGCTATGAGCAGATCAGAAGGAGACTCTCCAATGTCTTCTGCTAAACCCTCTCTCACTTCAATGCTCTGTTCTAATCCATTCAATTTTACATTAAGAGCGGCTGTTTTTACTGCCAGAGGATTATTATCAACTGCCAAAACTTTTTCTGCTCCTAATAGGGCTGCCCCTATAGCAAGTATACCTGTACCTGTTCCAAGATCAAGAACCCTATACGATAGTAATCTGTCAGATATCTCTAATAAGGCCAATAAAGAATCTCTTGTTGTTGGATGTAAGGAAGTACCAAAAACAACTCCAGGGTTCAGCAGCATCTTTAGCTCTCCGTCATTTTGCTGACGGTCTTCCCACGGAGGGACAATTAAAAATCGAGATACCTTGCGCGGTATAACCTTACCACCTAACCATTCTTCATAGGTAAAATGAAACTCATCAATCAGTCGTAATTCTTTGTCCTTATCAATTATCCTTTGTACAAGATCCTTAGATGGTTGCGTAAAGAATAAAAAAGAGCTGTCTTCCTCAGCCCAGTTGCCTAAGAATGTAAGCCCTAAATGAGACTCTTCTTCCCTTTTTAGAGATCCTTCAAGATAGTAGATATAAAGATCCTTATAAGAGCTATGGGTAGTGATATGATCAATATTGAGGGTATTCAACTTATTCTTTGGCCTTTCTTTATTCAGGAAAAATTGTAATAATTCAGCCACTAAGACACGAAGTCACTAAGGTTAAGTTAATGGATAAAACTCATACCCGCCTGCCGTACGTCGGGCAGGGCCTGAGCGAGAGCGATGGCGGGCAGGTCTATACTTTGTGTCCCTGGCCCAGACCCGCCTGCCGGATGGCGGGCAGGCCTGGCTTTCAATGAATTTATATATAGAATTCATCTGTTAAATCATGCATCGCCTATATGATATTCAGGCATTTGCACCAGGGCGGGCTTGGAGCCCATGGCCCAGACCTGGCATGCAGTGCTTAGCTATATTATATGATATAAATAGATATTATATAAGTTGCAATATATGCTAAGGTGCTCGCGCCAGGGCAGGCTTTGTGGCTACCTAAACAGTTAAACAAATTTACTTATGGGATGTTGTCATTTTTTATTCCTATCTGCAAGGATATTTTATTGACAAGGTAAAAGATTTTTCATAATAAAAATAATACTTTTAATAGCAATCAATAGGAACGTAGGAGGAGTATTCGCGTTGAGATCATTTAAAGTAGTGTGTCCTTTCTGTGACAACTTTTATCCATTCCCGGAAAATTTTGATGAGATTCACAGATGTCAGTGCGGGGCTGTGTATAAAATAACGTGGCAGTCTGATATGGAAGATAGCATGAATCAGTTAACAGATTTCTTTTTGAAAGATGGAGACTCTTTAAGAAATAGACCAGAAAATAATATCTTATACCACGCAGTTGTTTATGAGGATATACAGGATCTCATAAGAATGAAAACAGAGTATGAGGCAGTTAAATATATTCGCAGAATCCAGAGCTTTGACCAGGATTTCCCTCAAAAAGTTGGTCTTGTCTGGTTAGGTAATTATAAAAGAGAGCATCTCTGTTTTTAATTCTTTCACTCTTTCTTTATTGCTTAATCATACTCTTGACTCACTATGCTCTACAATTGGAACTTGTATCTTTTTAGCTGCTGCTATCAAGGCATTATGCAAAGTAGCAATAGGTAGCCCTTTTCTCATTGCGAGATCTAAATATGAGGCATCGTAACTTGAAAGTTGATGCTCCCGTGCCAAGGCCAAAATCTCCTTCAACATCCTTTCTGGCGGTTCCTGTACAATTGTTATCGGCAGTTCATTTAGCAATGCAATAAATCGTGCGCTGCTTGCTTCGCTGAGGCGTTTCTCACGTTCAGCAACCAATAATACATTTCCAACTTCTAACGGCCAAATTGAGGGTACGAACGCTGTGAGCACCTCCAGGCTATCAAGAATGGATTCAGTATATTGGCTTGTTTCATCCTCAAAACACCACGCCATAACCACAGAATTATCAATGACAAAATCTTCAATCATTTAGGGTCTTCCTTCTTCGATCATTTTACGTAGAGAAAGCCCATTAAGGCGATGCTTAGCACGGAAATTACGCAGTTCAGCAATAACCTTTTTAGGTTCTGCCTTTCGTAAAGATTCCGGAGGTTGCAATACGGCTACTGGAACCCCATGTTTTGTAATAGTTATTCGTTCTCCTTTGATTACACGCTCAAGTAGTTTTGGAAGATGTGTTTTGGCTTCATATGCACCGACTGTTTCCATAATATCACCTCTTAGACTAGATTAAGACCAGTCTAATATGTTAATGGTGATCTGTCAATAAATAAAAAAGGCTGGAAAATGAAAAAATCGGAATAGCAGAGATGAGATGTGGATTTATTGCTGAACGGTAGAACAAACTTGTGTTAGGGACGCGCCAGCGTTTTCAAAGTCATTTTCAGTGATTAGTTATCTTTTCTTCACAGCAAAAGAGATAAATTCACTTATAAAAGACGTTTAATCAAAAGAATTCCTCGATGCTCTGCATCGGGGTTAATAAGATAAAAATTCATTTTGATACCTCGCAGCTCTGCTGCGGGGTAGTTCATTCCAAAATCCGCAATCCCTGCCCGACGGACGGCAGGCGGGCAAAATCCAAATTAGTGCCTGAACTGGCTTTTCGTTCAGGCACTAATTACCTTACGCATTCAACGCCTGGTCAAAATCCTCAATAATGTCTTCAGTTGCTTCTATGCCCACCGATAAGCGAATTAAGGCGTCTGAAATTCCCATTGCTTGCCGGTCTTCAGGAGACATACCTGAGTGAGAAGTGATAGCCGGTCTGGTAATGAGCGATTCCACGCCTCCGAGACTTGGGGCACTTATTGGTAGTGTTGTATTTTGGATAAAATGCTCGGCTGCTTGGACACCATCATTCAGTTCAAAACTCAACATGCCGCTAAATCCGTCAAACAACTCGCTGGCACGCTGGTGCCTGGGATGGCTTTCAAGACCAGGATAGTTAACCCTATTGACTGCTGGATTATCTTCTAAGAACTTAGCAATTTTCAGCGCGCTTTCGTTTTGATATCTCACCCTTACTGCCAGGGTTTTTAAGCCCCGATGCAGAAGAAAACAGGCGTGAGGATCAAGCGAGCCACCAAGGTGGTTGAGCTTGTGTGTAATTTTTTGAATTAGATCGGCACTGCCAATGACAGCGCCTGCCACAATATCAGAATGACCGTTAAGGTATTTGGTACAGCTATGCAGCGAGAGGTCAAAGCCCCACTCAGGGGGTCGGAAGTTTACCGGGCTCGAAAAGGTATTGTCGATCAGCGATATCAAACAATGTGTTTTGGCAAATTCTACAACAGCTTTGAGATCGCCAACCTGCAGAAGCGGGTTTGTCATGGTTTCCACATATATTGCTTTGGTATTGGGTTTTAATTTGTGTTTCCAGGCACCTGGATCATCGCCATCTATGAAATCATATGAGATCCCAAATGTTTCCAGATCTTTGGTAATAAAATCATGTGTCCCGCCATACAGACACTCTTGTGCCAGCAAATGATCACCAGAAGAGAGAAAGCTTAAAAGGGTAGTCGAAATTGCTGCCATGCCGCTGGCAGTCACAAGTGCTGCCTCAGCGTTCTCTAATGCCGCCAATTTTTGGTGGAGGGCGATATGATTTGGGGTATTGTTCAGGCGAATGTATTTGAGATCGTGGTACCCGGTTGCGCCAGTATATTCAAATGTAGAAGATTGAAAAACTGGCATACTCACTGCACCATTGATGAGCGGATCAGGTTCGCCGGCATGGATGAGCTTGGTTTCAAGATGTTTGTATATTTTGGACATGATTAGTCCTCCTCAATTGATACGTATACTATAGTTGGGCA
>JAFDHR010000234.1 GCA_019308645.1 Deltaproteobacteria bacterium | reverse complement strand
GGCCAAGAAAGGTGATCAGAGAGGATCTGAGACAATGAACACAAAGACTCCGAGCAAATTGGAAAAGATTCTTGCAGCAGGACATTTGGCGGTTACATCAGAGTGTGGTCCCCCTCGGGGAAGCGATGGAGATGTGATCACAAAGAAGGCCGAGATGATCAAGGATTATGTGGATGCCATTAATATAACAGATAATCAAACGTCGGTCACCCGTCTATGCAGTCTGGCTGCCGTTATCCGGATTAAGTTGATGGGATTAGAGCCTATTCTGCAAATGGTCACCCGGGACAGAAACAGGATTGCCCTGCAGAGCGACATTCTGGGAGCTGCCTCGTTCGACATCCACAACATTCTCTGTCTTTCAGGTGATCATCAAACCTTTGGCGATAGTCCTCAGGGCCAGAATGTCTTTGATCTCGATTCCATGCAGCTGATACAAACGGTTCGGCACATGAGGGACGAAGGGAAATTTTTAGGTGGGGATGATATCGACCGACCTCCTCAAATGTTTGTCGGGGCTGCGGCCAATCCTTTTGCTGATCCCTTTGAAATACGTGTTCGGCGTCTTGCCAAGAAGGTAGCAGCCGGGGTTGAATTCATTCAAACCCAGTGTATCTACAACCTGGATAAATTCGAGCTCTGGATGAAACAGGCCCGAGACATGGGCCTCCACGAGAAGGTGTATATCCTGGCTGGAGTCACGCCGTTTAAATCAGCAGGTATGGCAAAATATATGAAAAAGCGTGTTCCAGGAATGGATGTTCCAGATGAAGTGGTTGAGCGAATGAGCGGAGTCCCCAAAGAAAAGCAACCGGAAGAAGGAATAAATATTTGCGTAGAATCCATTCAAAGGCTCAAAGAGGTGGAGGGAGTGCGGGGATTTCATGTCATGGCCATTGAATGGGAAGAGATGGTGCCCGAGATTGTGAAACGCTGCGGGCTTCACCCGCGACCCAAAATTGAATAGAATCATCTCTGTGCTCTCTGCGACTCAGCGGTGAAATACTTGCCATTTGAGTGCAGTTTGGGGCAAAACTTCGCGAGCAGATAGAAAAATCCCACCCTTGCAAGAACATATATGTTATGGCCCACAAAAGCACATTTCAAAAGGTGAAAAAATCAAACAAGAAGATGTATGGAACCAGGGGAATCCTGGTATGTGGGTATTCTCTATCAGAACAGCCATTGTTTATGTCCTTCATGGAGCAGACAGGCTTTCAGGATTTAGGCGTGGTCTTTGTCACTGCCAATCAATCCACGAAAACCTTGAAGGAATTGCTGGCTTTGCCGGATAGATCCGGGCAAGGAGAGGCCTCTGACATGAGAAGGGCCATTGTCATGTCTGGTTTTACGCAAAAAGAGCTCCACAAGCTTATGGCAGCCTACCGCCTTGCTGAACTGCCTTCTCAGCTCTGGGCTACTCTCACCCCCACTTCAGAAAATTGGTCTGTTACCAACCTATTGGAAGAACTGGCAGCAGAATCCGATGCTATCAAGAAACAAAAAGAAGACTCCAAGCGCCCAATCCACAAATAACACACACTCCTTGCTCTATTCCCGGAACGCTTGACATACCTATTTTTAGGGCATAACATATTTATCTGGATTATCAGGCTCAACACGAGTGGTTGCGATTTAAAAACCATCAATAAAAAAAGGGGGTAGAACTATGGATGAATTTAAAGATACCGATCTTGTGTGTGTGACGCGGTACTGTCCACACTGCGGAAGCGAAATATTTTGTCGATCCGACTACGACACGCATAGAGTTTTTTATATTTCAGAGAATATGACAGATCCGACTAATACCTGTCCGCATTGTCAGTTTAATCTCCTGCTTCTTCCAGCCGAGGCACTCTTGCCTGAACCTGATCGCGGAAAAAGGGCGTTGCCCCGCATGATAACGGCTGGTACAAAGTTGATAGAATCGTTGCGCAGCAAAAATCCTGAAATTTTCACCAGCAAGGTATCGGCCAGGCGAGCCCTAACTGCAGTGGGGGCGACTATCTTTGATTTACTTTCAGCCGGTGAGGGCGTGCGCTGGGGAGGACTCGGAAGCTTCAAGATCCGGCAGCGAAAGCCACGAAAGGGGCGCAATCCGCGAACAGGTGAGGAGCTTCAGATTCCTGCACGAAAGGCGATTACCTTTTCACCTGCGAAGGCACTCATGCAAAAACTTAACGCCTAAACAGCATCTGGCATCCCTCTCCTTTTCCCAATACCCGCATTGCCAATCAGCTGCCTTTACCCCGCAGAGCAGTAAATTGTGACAGCAGCAAATGGATCGGAGGCCCAGAGTGACTATCAAACGCATGCAGAAGAAGACTCGGAAGCCTGTAATCATGGAGGACTATGACGGACTTCTGTCTGGCGTGATCTCTCTCATTGATGAGGCGCGACGGGTATCATCACGGACCACCAATGCCATCATGACCGCAACCTACTGGGAGATAGGTCGTCGCATTGTAGAAAGTGAGCAGGCAGGAAAAAGGCGGGCGGTTATGGCGAGACTCTGCTTAAGCAACTTTCGGCAGATCTTACAAGCCGGTTTGGCCGGGGTTTCGCGAAAAGTAATCTCTACCAGATGCGGGCCTTCTATTTCACGTATCAGGATATTCTCCAGACACCGTCTGGAAAATCTCAGCCTCACAATTCGCAGACGCCGTCCGCGGAATTGAGTATTCAGGCAGTCTCAGAACAGTTTCCACTCCCCTGGTCTGCCTATGTCCGACTTCTATCCGTGAGGAACGAGCATGCCCGGACGTTCTATGAACAGGAAGCCCTCCGTGGTGGCTGGTCCGTGCGCCAGCTTGACCACCAGATCAACTCTCAGTTCTATGAGCGGACTGCGCTTTCGAAGAACAAAGCCGCTATGTTGACAAGGGGCGCGAAGCCGAAACCGCAGGACGCCATTACCCCGGAAGAGCAAATCAAAGATCCCTATGTTTTGGAGTTCCTGAACCTGAAGGACGAATACTCGGAAAGTGACCTCGAAGAAGCCCTGATCCTGGAATATGACGGAGTGGAATACCACACAAAAAATCCTGATATTGTGACTAAACATAATTTTAGCCAGGAATATCTTGATTATGACATCAGCCGCCAGATAGAACTTGAAAGCTATGGCTACCGATTTTTGCGGCTGAATAAATTTAACCTGCGGCCCGGGCAGGAAGGTGAGACAAAGACGGATGTTTTGGACAGATTGCTAAAGCTGGCGTTTGCCGTTGAATAATACGTATTGAGACCATTTCTCCACAAAACTCACAAACCTTCTGATTCTCACTGTGAGAAAATGTGAGAAAGGGTATTCGGTGTGAGGAAAAAATGAATATACTTGATAAAGTAAGACAGCCTGAAAATCGTAAATTTGAGTTGAAAAAATCCCTGCCACCCAGAGCGCAGTGGTTAAAATCCATTATCGCTTTTGCGAATGGAGCTGGTGGGGAGTTAATACTTGGGGTAGATGATAAAAGTAGAGATATAGTAGGAATAGAGAACGCTTTTGAGTTGGAAGAAAAGATATCAAATACTGTTCATGATAGTATCCGTCCGTCAGTTTCCCCGTATATCCAGACCATTAATCTGAAAAACAGACAGCTACTGAGTGTCCAGATTCTTCCTGGTCAGCAAAAGCCCTATTATCTTGCTTCAAAAGGCCTGGAAGAGGGCGCTTATATCCGTATCGGGTCAACCAATAGACAGGCCGATCTTTCTGCCATCGAGGAGTTGAAACGTCAGGCTTACGGCATTAGTTACCTTGATCAGATGTTTTTTCACTGTGATAAAGATGCTTTAGATAAAGATGTATTGCATGTTTTTTTCAAGAGACTTCTTGGGGTTAAGAAATTGTTGCTTAATCACCTTTTTCATTACGTGATGCTAAGGAAAAATAATGGGGATATCTTTCCCACCTTTCTTGGAGTGATTCTTTTTGGCAAAGAAAATCTGCCGGAATTATGGCGGATTTCACTGGGGAGCTTAACGCTATATTCCCTGCATCTCCCCTCAAGTTTACCCCGCTTGCCCTGTTGAACCGGGGACCCTCCGGGTGTTCAACTGGGGTGAAATGCCTTTAATTATTTCACTGGGGCAAAGCGCTCCTAAAGAGAAACGCTCCTATAGCCTAACGCCGCTCATCAGAGCGTTATTCCTTGACAAACCCCACCCGCAGACGTAAGCTTGCCATAACATAAACTCAGCCCTTTAAGGAGGGTATTATGCTGAAAGTCGACCGTCAGTCTGGTAGATTTACCCCGTGGAATGAAATTCTTTCTCATTCTTTAAAGTTATAGAGATTTAATCATGACAAAAGGAATGCATATCGAACTCCCCAAGGAAAGAATACGCCTGAAAGCGATTTGGATATACTCGTAGAGTTTGATCCGGCCCACATACCTGGGCTTATACGATTGGCCGGCATGGAAATCGAGTTGACTGAAATCCTCGGGCGAAAAGTAGATATAAGAACAGCACAAGATCTTAGTCGCTATTTCAGAGATGAGGTCCTTAACTCATCTAAGGTGCAATATGCGGAAGGATGATTCGATACGCCTGCATCATATGCTGGATGCCGCTAAGGAAGCAGAGTCATTCTCTCAAGACAAAACAAGAAATTCCCTTGATATAGACCGAGAACTGGTGCTTGCTCTTGTTAAATGCATTGAGATTATAGGAGAAGCGGCCACCAGGATATCAAACGAATCCCGTGAAGTCCTACCGCAAATCCCCTGGTCAAATATCATCGGTATGAGGAACCGGCTCATTCATGCCTATTTCGACATCAATCTTGATATCTTATGGAAAACTGTAATTGAAGATCTGCCACCCTTGATTTCCAAACTTGAAGAAATTATAGAGATGTGAACAGGAATAGCAAGGCAGAGATTGCTTTGCATATCCCATCATATATCAGCTATGGGCTCTCAGCTATGACCTTACATCCTATGAGCTATAGACTATTAGCTATGTTTACCCCGCGTGTCGAAGCGAAGCGAAGATTCATCCGCCTCTGGAGGATCCCGCCTCTCGGGACCCCATCTCCCCTCAAGTTTACCCCGTGAAATGCCTTTAATTATTTCACTGGGGCAAAGCGCTCCTAAAGAGAAACGATCCTTTTGCCTAACGCCGCTCATTAGAGCGTTATCCCTTGACAAACCTCAACCACAGACGTAAGCTTGCCACAACCTAAACTCAGCCCTTTAAGGAGGCTGCTTTGTTCTGCTATCGTTCAAAAAAGGTTTTCCAAAAAGCTCCACCAACGCAGTGTTAGTGGAGCTTTTTTATGGCTATTCTGGTGAATGACACGTGGTGGTAACCAAGAAAAATAGAACATGAGTCAAAAAAAGATTTGTACCGTTGGCATTCGTTTTATAGAGAGTTGGAGTTTTTCTGGAGACAATATTGAATAGAAAAGCAAATGCTAAAATTAATACCGATATACCTCAAGAAATAGCCAGGAAGAAGCTAGAGGATTTTTTTGAAAAGAGGAATAAGGAAGTCTTTTTCGCAAGACAGATTGAGGTTCAGAATGAAGATGAATTTTTTCACTGGGTAACTCATAGGGTAACACAAGAGCTAATAGACAGGGATTTGATTAAATCAGAGACACGCAAATTGAGTTCAGGAGCCCCAATAAAGCTTTTATGGAACCGTAATTATAGATACTACAAGAGGAGTGCTGAAAAATTAATTAGAATTGTTGAGGAATATTCTGATCCAAATATAGGAGCTTATATAGGATTACATGGGGAGATGATGGTTTTAGAAGGTTTTGCAAGGTCACGGTTTGTGATGATCGAGAGGAACACACAGAAATATGGGGATAAGGAATGGAAAAAAACAGGGCACAATCTTGATTTCATTTTTGAAAAAGATTCCATTCCTTACGGTATAGAGGTTAAAAACAGTTTAGGATATATTGATCCCGATGAGTTCAGGATTAAGATTGAGATGTGTAAAAAGTTAGATGTTAGACCAGTGTTCGTCGTAAGGATGATGCCAAAGACATGGATTCATGAATTACAACTAGCAGGAGGATTTGCTTTAATCATAAAATATCAATTATACCCATGGACACATAAGAAACTGGCAAGGAAAGTCGCAAAAGAACTTAATATGCCAGTAGATTCACCACGTTTTTTAGAAGAAACAACAATGAAAAGATTTATGAAATGGCATGAAAAACATGTGATTTAAGAAAGCAATTCACAAAACAAAATCATAAGTTATTGATTTCAATCATCAAAATAAATACCTCTATGAATACTATATGTCTAGTATAAATCAAAAAAGTTACAAAGTTGGTTCATATATTAATGAAGAAAAAAGAAGCTAAATACCCCATACCAATTCGAGAATGGTCTGAAGATGACCGGCCGCGGGAGAATCTCTTAAAATATCGGGAGCTATATACTATCAGCTATTTTTACCCCGTGAAATTTACTTTTGTAACAGCGAAGCGTATTTCACTGGGGAGCTGCCCTCGCCGGGCCAGTGTTGGTGGAGCTTTTTTTACGGCTATTCTGTAGAATGAAACTTGGTGTTAAGCAACAAAAACAGAACATAAGTCAAACGGAGACTTGACCCGCTGATATACATCCGCCCGCCCCCCATTCAAATCCTGCTCAAATAGCTTTCGTACCCCCTTTAGATGAAACCGCAAATCTTCCTGTATAGTCTTCGGCAAAACCGTTGGGCAAAACCGTTGCCCGGTCTTTTCCACCCTTTCCGTCCCGCACAATAATTTGATGATTTTCAAAATCTACATCCTTTACTCGAAGCCGGATACATTCCATCAAACGCAAGCCTGCGCCGTACAAGAGCTTTGCCATTAGCTCATTTGTCCCGCTTATGTGTTGAAAAAATCGACTGATCTCTGACTGGTTCAACACTGTCGGCAATCTTTTCCGCTTTTTCGAACGGGTTGCGTCGATGTAATCGTTAAGCGGCATGTCTATAACATGTTTGTAAAGAAAAAGAATCGCATTAAGCGCCTGATTCTGTGTTGAAGGCGCCACATTCCTGTTAACCGCTAGATGACTTAAAAACCGTTCGATCTCCGGTTTACCCATTTGCCGAGGGTGCCGGGTCCCATTAAAGCGGATATAATCCGATATCCATTTTACATACGTTTGTTCTGTCCGGATTGCGTAATGATGATAACGCATTACCTCCCGCACTTGATCTAAAAGCTTACCTGGTTTTGGACGAAACCTTTCCTTTACA
>JAFDHR010000233.1 GCA_019308645.1 Deltaproteobacteria bacterium | reverse complement strand
AATGTATATGGAATTCATAAGCGTTCAGGGCTCAGCAAACAGGCATCAGCAGCATGAAAAAATTCAGCAGTCAATAAATCAGCACTGATAAAAATGAAAAATCGTTATTATGATCTTAATTCCTATCTTAGAAACATCTTTGGTTGCAGGGTGCAAAAGATATCTCTGGATGCAGGGTTGACCTGCCCGAATAGAGATGGAAGCATCGCAACAGGTGGATGCATATATTGTAATTCGCGAGGATCTGGAACAGGTGCCTTCAAAAAAGGAATATCCATTACAGAACAGATAATGAGAGGCAAAGAGTTTTTGAGGAAGAGATATAAGGCCAAAAAGTTTATTGCATATTTTCAGTCTTTTTCGAATATTACAGAACAGATAATGAGAGGCAAAGAGTTTTTGAGGAAGAGATATAAGGCCAAAAAGTTTATTGCATATTTTCAGTCTTTTTCGAATACATATGGGCCCTATGAGAGGCTAAAAGCCCTCTATGAAGAGGCGCTTGCAATAGATGATATTGTTGGATTGTCTATAGGCACCAGGCCGGATTGTATAGATGAATCCATCCTTACCCTCCTTGAAGGTTACACAAAGGACTATCTTGTCTGGATCGAATATGGAATCCAGTCTATTCACGAGAGAACACTCAAATTTATAAACAGGGGTCATGATGTCAACTGCTTTAAAAGAGCGGTGGATGCAACCAGGAACAGGGGGATTAAGATCTGCACCCATGTGATACTTGGCCTTCCTTTTGAAGATAGGGCTGATATGCTTGCCACCGCAGAGGCTGTAGCAGCAATGGGAATTGATGGAATTAAGATCCATCTGCTCTATGTTATTAAAGGGACAGGAATGGAGAAATTATACCTGGAGGGCAGATATAGATGCTTGGGCCAAGAGGAATATGTAAATCTTGTTTGTGATTTCCTGGAGCTCCTTCCCCCTGATATGGTTATTCAGAGGCTTACCGGAGACCCCCATCCTGCTGAATTAGTGGCCCCTGAATGGTCCATGAGAAAAAATGAGACCCTTTCTCTTATTAAGAAGATTCTTACTGATAGAGACTCGTGGCAGGGTAAGAAATTTAGAAGTTTAGGTATTGAGTGATTGCGAATTACGAATTTTGAAATAGGGATTGAATATAGTATAGGCAGCAGTGAATAGGGCAAAGTGAGCTGCATACTGCTTACTTACAGAAAACTTTAAACCCTGGCCCAGACCCCTGGCCCAGACCTGGTTTGCAATGCTTAGCTTATGCTGCTTAAGCTCCAGAAATACTACAGCAATTGTAACATTTGTCAAGAAAGTCGCACCAGGGCAGGCTGGCCTATAATCTTAATAGGCTGATCCGAGCATGTAGTACCTTATAGACTTAGCAGTTTGATTTAAGCACGTCGCGCCAGGGCAGGCTTTAGGCACTTTATAACTTTAGGCACTTATGATTTTATATATAGATATTTATCTTTAGCCTTCATTTGTCTAAAAATATATAGTATTAGCCTTATCATAAATATAGTCAAAAAGAATATCAAAAGCCCACACAAAATAGGCATCCAAAATCCAGACCTCTCTATATTAATCATGCCGATGGAAATAGATACAATTGAAAGAAAGGTAAGATAAAGGGTAAAAATAGAAAAGAAAAGTAACAGAAATAAAAGGGCAAGTTTTTTTATCATGCAATCCTATCTTCGATTTTTCGACAGAGAAATTCTACCTCCCTTCTAAGGCCATCGTCAATTTTAATATTCTTTTTAATCTTTTCCTCATCATATAACACTGTTGAATGATTTCGGTTGAAGGAATGACCGATAGATTCAAGGGATTTATCAGTATATCTACGGCATAGATAGATGGCTATACTTCGTGGATGGGTGATAATTTTTTTTCTACTCTTTGATTTAAGCGCGTCTCTGTCAATCTTAAAATATTTACAAACTACTTTCTGAATATCCTCGACCGCCGCAAGATGTTTGTCAGGAGTTATTTGTTTAACTATCTCTTTTGCCAAATCCACTTTTATTTCCTTTTTTAGGAAAAAGGAGATGGCCTTAAGAGAATCAAGACTTCCTTCAAGTTGTCTTACATCTTGCGTTAAATTTTCAGCCATGAAAAGGGCTACATCTTCTGGGAGGGAAATGTCCCGCTCAAGGGCCTTTTGTTTTAAGATATTGAGCCGAGTATCAAAGCCAGGCTTTTCAATGCTTGTTATCACACCAGAGGTGAACCTGGAGATAAGCATCTTTTTCATATTCGGGATTTCTTCTGGCATGAGAGGGCTGGTAAATATAACCATTTTCTCATCATTAAACAAAGAATCAAGTGTATAGCCAATTTCAGTCTGTGTTTTTTCTTTCCCACTGAGGAAATGTAATCCTTCCAAAAGAAGCACATCGCACACCTTACGGTATTTATTTTTAAATTGAGTGATTAGATTATTCTTTAATGCGTATATCATCTCATTGGTAAAATCTTCTGTAGTAATATAAAGGACTTTTGCCGATGGTTTTTTCTGTAGAATAGTATTACCAATAGCCTGGATTAAATGACTTTTCCCCAAACCGGTTTGGGCCATTAAAAAAAGGGAAGTATAAGGGTGATGCGACCCGTTGGCTAATGCCTTTGATACTGAGTATGCAAATTCATTGCTCTCTCCAACGACAAATTTATTAAAGGTAAAGCGTGCATTTAAGTATTTCTCACCAGCCCTTATTCTTTTAGGCATATTTGGAAGGATTAATTGTCTTCCATTGCCATTGCCTCCATTATGATTGTGCTTGATTGATTCTTTATGTGGTAAGACCTTAAAGATTACTTTATGGTCATTAAGGCCTAAAGTAGAAAGTTGACTCTGAAAGAGTGAAGAATAATTCTCCTGCACCCAGTTTCGAGAGAATTTATTAGGACATCCAAGATATATTGTGCCTTCATCTGCATCGAGAAACTGCAATGGTTTTACCCACATGGAAAAGTTCTTTTTATCCATTACATCCTTGAGGACTGTTTTCATATTATTCCAAACTGTTTCCATATGGTACCTTGATGTGGGTAGGTTATTTATATGCTAAAAAGATGATGATTAGGTTTTCGCGTTTATTATTTCAGATATCTTTAAAATCTACAATTCTATGATGCTCTTTGGGTGTAGATATATGAAAATTGGCCATAAAACAGGATTATCCCTGAGAAAGTCTGCTTCGACGATATAAGGGATTCTTGGGCTATACAAAAAAGACTAAATAAAAATTATGGAATTCAAAGGAAAGATTTCCCTAAGAATATTTAATATGTAGGCAAATTGCCGCGCTCGTTTTGTTCAAGATTATTTGCCGGATCTCGAACCAGATTATTTGTAATTAGTTTAAAGGGTTTCTAAGTTTTTTAAACAAAACGAACATGCCTGTCAAAGGCGATTATATGAGAAATTACTTTAGCCCTGTTTTTAGTTTTCAACAGAGGTAATATATTGATTCAATGGGAATAATATTTTGTATCCTTGTTAAACTCTTACTGGACATGAAAATAAATATTATCAAAAAATTGTCATTGAATTCAGGAACTTCTATTTTTATTTGACAGTAGTTGTCTATTTATTCAATTTTTCAAACTTCCATTTGCTTCAAAAAGCTTCAATTTTTAAACCCTCGCGTTTTTTTTCATTACAT
This sequence comes from Deltaproteobacteria bacterium, assembly GCA_019308645.1. Next base: position 1,255 of record JAFDHR010000233.1, on the reverse strand, counting down.
TTTTTCCTTTCATAAATGGAAGGGTTAATGGCTTTTTAAGTGGGTAAGAATTTTGCTTACCGTTGGATAATTACACTGGAAAAAGCTAAGCAAGAATAAGAAATCTTTTTTTTATTTAGAGAATGGATGATAGTGAGATTTTTATCTCATTTTTTTATTTTATTTTATTTTATTTTTTATGATATTTTATGATATTTTAAAAAAAGTGTAATAGTTTAGCCACAAAGACACTAAGCCACAAAGATTATTATATAATTCTTTAAATATTATTTTTAGTAAGAGACAAAATCATTTCTTCGTGCCTTTGAGCCCGCCCTGGTGCGATATGATTGTAATAATCTATTAATGTTTTAATCTTAAAGAGGCGGTGCTATAAAACCAAGTCACTGCATCCCAGGTCTGGGCCAGGGGCTTGGTGGCTGAACTTATACAAAAAAGTCTATTATACATATTTTAGACGAGGATTGATAATGGGTAAACTTAGGCTTGCGCTTATTGCTGGAGGTTGGTCACGGGAAAGAGAGATATCCTTGAAAAGTGGACAATACGTATATGATAATCTCGAAAAAGATAAATACGAGGTGAAAAGATATGATCCCAGCAAGGATCTTCTCAGATTAATAGAAGAGTCAAAAAATCTTGATCTTGCATTACTATTTCTCCATGGAAAGAAAGGAGAGGATGGCTCTATTCAAGGGCTTTTTGATCTTTTGCATCTTCCCTATGTCGGCTCAGGTGTCTTAGCAAGTGCTTTGGCTATGAACAAAGCAGTAAGCAAGGAATTGTTTAGATGTGCAGGGCTCACTGTCCCCAAGGAGATGTTACTCTTTAGGAATCATAATATTGATCCAGCTGAGATATTGTCTATTTTGGGCAAACCTGTGGTAATTAAACCAGTAGGAGAGGGATCGAGCATTGGCTTAAGCATATGCTCTACAAAAGGAGAAATCGTTGAAGCCATAAAAGATGCCTTTGCTATTAGCCCAGAGGTAATGCTTGAGGAGTACATCAAAGGCAGGGAGGTAAGCTGTGCAGTTGTTGGCAACAGAGAACCGGAGGCCTTACCCGTGGTTGAGATTATTCCTCAGAAAAAATATCGCTTTTTTAGTTATACGGCAAAATATGAGCCTGGGGCATCCCAAGAGATATGTCCGGCAAAGATTTCCAGCGATGTTTATAAAAAGATTCAAAGCGTTGCCATAAAGGCTCATTGTTTACTTGGTTGCAGGAGTTTTTCCAGATCAGATATGATAGT
>JAFDHR010000232.1 GCA_019308645.1 Deltaproteobacteria bacterium | reverse complement strand
TTTATTGTTAATAAATAAATCCGTCCCGTTTTTTCAGTGCATCATATTTTTGCGCGATAAAAAATGTGCCAAGGTCAAAAATACGTATTGTTTTATTGAGAGCTTCTACTGCCTGTAGATGATCCATAGGTGTTATAAAAAGCGCCTGTGAATCGGCGTACAACCACATATGTTTTTTCATCATAAAAAGGGCATATATCGCTTCAGGGCAGGAAATGCCTTCATTATATGTATCTTCAGCATATTGCGTGAAGTACTCATACAAATCTCTACCGGGTCTTTGGCTAAAATATACCCTGCTCAGATTCTTATAAAAGCTTACAGCCTTAAAAAGGCAGTCTTCCTCTGGTATTACATGGTATGATGGTGTTCTATTATTTGTCCTGATATCTTTGCACCATTGTTCGGAAATTTCCTCTGCATGTCTTTCGGTAATCTCAATAAGCTTGTCTGCAAATGCTTTCATAATATCACTCCTACAGGCTTCTCAGCTTCTGTCCTCGTTTGCGGCGTATTTTTTCAGCCACCTTTAATCTGACCAATGACCGACGAAGTGCGGCCTCAGCTGTAACGGTTTCTGTCTCAGGCGATGGAGCCTTCATGATCTCTTCTGCCTGACGTTTAGCTTCTTCAGCTCGAGTTTTATCTATTTCCTCGGCACGTTCACAGGCATCAGCTAAGACAATCACCTTATCAGGACGTACTTCAAGAAAACCACCACTTACCGCCATATAGGTCTCTTTATTATCCTTTTTTATAATTAACTCCCCGGGCTGAAGCATGGTCATCAAAGGGGCATGATGGGGTAGAATACCCAGCTGCCCCTCTACCCCCCACGCAACCACCATATTAACATCGCCGGAGTAAACCATTCTTTCTGCGGTAACAATCTCAAGCCTAAATGTAGCCACTATACCTCACTCATCTCTTTAGCTTTTTCCACTGCCTCGTCAATGGTGCCCACCATATAGAAGGCAGCTTCAGGAAGTTCATCGTGTTTTCCTTCCAAAATTTCCTTAAAACCACGCACCGTTTCCTTAACAGGTACATATTTACCCGGGATGCCGGTGAATTGCTCAGCTACGTGAAACGGCTGGGAGCAAAACCTCTGAATGCGTCGTGCCCTGTTCACAGTAAGTTTATCCTCGTCGCTTAATTCCTCCATACCCAGGATAGCTATTATATCCTGTAATTCCCTGTATCTCTGTAATGTCCTCTGCACACCTCGTGCCACCTGATAGTGCTCTTCACCAACTATAGCGGGGTCAAGTATTCGGGATGTCGAGGTCAAGGGGTCAACAGCAGGATAAATGCCTAACTCAGCAATCGAGCGTTCCAATGCAACAACAGCATCGAGGTGCCCATAGGTAGCTACTATGCCAGGATCAGTGTAGTCATCAGCAGGCACATAGATAGCCTGGAATGAGGTAATTGATCCCTTCTTAGTCGTGGTGATCCTTTCCTCCAGTTCGCCAACATCTGTGCCTAAAGTTGGTTGATAACCTACTGCCGAGGGCATGCGCCCTAAAAGGGCAGATAATTCCATATTTGCCAGAACATACCTGTATATATTATCGATAAACAAAAGAACATCCTGCCCCTCAATATCGCGAAAATACTCTGCCATGGTCACGCCGGTTAGTCCTATCCGCGAGCGCACACCCGGGCTCTCATTCATCTGGCCAAAAACAAGAACGGTTCTTTCCAAAACTCCAGACTCCTTCATTTCCAACCACAGGTCATTCCCCTCGCGAGATCTTTCACCTATACCTGCAAAGACAGAGAAGCCACCATGCTCGGTGGCGATATTACGTATGAGCTCCATGATCACCACTGTCTTGCCCACACCGGCTCCACCGTATGCCCCAACTTTCCCTCCTTTGGTAAACGGCGTTACCAGATCCATAATTTTTAGCCCCGTCTCTAATATTTGGGGAGTGGTCTCCTGCTCATCTAAAGCAGGTGAATCACGATGAATAGGGTAGTGTAGATCAGTCTTTACCTCACCAAGATTATCTAAGGGCTCACCAAAGACATTGAAGAGCCTTCCTAAAGTTGTCTTCCCCACAGGCACAGTTATCGGGGTTCCCATATCCACAGCCTCAGCACCTCTCTGCAGCCCCTCGGTAGCGGTTAGTGCAACACCTCGCACCCAATTGTTTCCAACATGTTGCTGGGCCTCAACAATAATTTTGATGTCATCCTGATTAATCACTATTCCATTATTGATTGCGGGAAGTTCACCAGGTGGGAACTCCATATCGATCACTGTGCCAATAACTTGCACTACTTTCCCTTTTGCCACTCATAACCTCCTTATCTTGCCAAAGCCTCAGCACCTCCAGAAATATCACAGATCTCATTAGTTATAGTCTCCTGTCGGGCTTTATTTAATGTGAGAGTCAAATCCTCGATGACTTCCTTGGCATTATCACTTGCACTCCGCATAGCTACCATTCGTGCTGATTGCTCGCTGGCAATAAGCTCGAGCACTGCATGATACACTTGCATCTCCACAAATCGGGGCAATAGTTCATTAAAAACTATGCTGGGCTCAGGCTCGTAGATATATTCTCCTCTTTCTCCTGAAGGCATATCAAGCGGTTCAACAGGAAGCAGCACTTCCATAGCAGGCCGCTGTACCATGGTGGAGATAAAACGGGGATAGGTGAGATACACAAGGTCAACTTCACCGCTACTATAGTCATCGATAACAACCCGAGAGATAGGCAGAGTGTCCTGAAGGCTCGGTCTATCCTTTATTCCGGTAAACTCCGCACGTATAGTTTGCCCGGCACGAAGCATAAAATTTCGTCCTTTACGCCCTACTGTGATAAGGGTGACTGGCACTATTTGCTCCGAAATGAAAGTGCCAATAACCCTGTTGAGGTTCGCATTGAGCCCACCACAGAGTCCACGATCGGTGGTAAAATGAACTAAAGCAATTTTTCTTGTTTCTCTATTTTGGAGCAATGGGTGAACATCCTCACCAACCTGAGGATGAATAGCAAGATCTGCAATCACCTCGCTTATCTTCTCGGCATAAGGGCGCCCTGCCCTGGCTTGATCTTGAGCCCGCTTCATTTTGGCGGTTGCAATCATTTCCATAGCCTTGCAGATCTTGGCTGTGTTCTCAACAGTGTGTATGCGCCTACGAAGAATTCGAGTGCTAATCATATATACTCCTATTCCGGACAAGCCGGAATTAAATCCTAAATTCGAATATCGAAATCCGAAACAAATCCGAATATCCAATGTCCAAATTTTCTAAATTACATCGACTGCTTAAACCATCATATAATATTTCAGAATGTCTTATCGTTTTTGAGTTTTGAATTTTTGTCATTTGATATTGTTTAGAATTTCGGGTTTCGGGTTTCGAATTTACGTTAAATTCTTTCCAAATAAACCACGAGAATGTGCTAGTAAGTTGTGCCTTCCTTAAATTCTGATATAGCTTTCTCCAGGGCCTCTTTTGTATCAGGCTTTATCTCTTTATCCTGGTTTACTTTTTGCTCTATTTCAGGATGGCTGGTTTTCATGAATCTATGGAAGTTCTCTTCCCAGGTCATGACCTTATCTACAGGCACTTCATCAAGGAAGCCATTGGTTACCGCATAGAGAATATTTACCTGTTCCCCCAAAGACATGGGAGAGTATTGTGGCTGCTTCAATATTTCGGTGATACGCCGCCCACGCTCTAACTGGTCCTTTGTAGCTTTATCTAAGTCTTCAGCACCAAACTGAGCAAATGCCTGAAGCTCACGAAACTGAGCAAGCTCTAACCGCAATGTGCCAGCTACCTGCCTCATGGCCTTTCTCTGCGCAGACCCACCGACTCGAGATACAATGCCAGCATTGAATAAATCAGGTTCCAGATAAATTTGCCCATCAGTGATTGAAATCACATTTGTGGGAATGTACGCAGACATATCCCCTGCTTGTGTTTCAATAATAGGCAAAGCTGTGAGTGAGCCACCACCATGTTCAGGAGCCAGCTTAGCTGCCCTTTCAAGAAGTCTACTGTGTAAATAGAAAACATCTCCAGGATAGGCCTCTCTGCCTGGTGGGCGGCGAAGCAACAAGGAAATCTGCCGGTAAGCCCAGGCATGTTTGTAAAGATCATCATAGACAATCAAGGCATCCTTCCCCTGTTCCATGAACTCCTCGCCTATAGCACAGCCAGAAAATGGTGCGATGTATTGTAGTGGTGCTGGATCAGAGGCATCAGCGGCAACCACAATAGTATGCTCCATGGCCCCATATTTCTCGAAAAGAGCCACTACCTGTGCAACCTTGGATGTCTTTTGTCCAATAGCCACATAGATGCATTTAACCTCCTGGCCTTTCTGGGCAATGATGGCATCAATAGCAATTGCTGACTTACCAGTGAAGCGGTCTCCAATGATAAGCTCACGTTGGCCACGCCCAATAGGAATCATGCTATCTATAGCCTTGATACCAGTCATCACGGGGGTATCCACAGGCTTTCTCATTGTTACACCCGGCGCCACCCTTTCCACTGGACGTGTTTTTTCTGTCTTAATCGGACCCTTGCCATCACGCGGATGCCCCAGAGGATCAACCACCCTTCCGATCAGGGCATCGCCAACCGGAACCTCAACCACCCTTCCCGTTGCACGCACCTCATCTCCTTCCTTAATCTGGCTAAAATCACCGAGGATAACAGCTCCAACATTATCTTCTTCCAGATTTAGAGCCAATCCCATAATGTCATGAGGAAATTGCAACAGTTCGTTGTATTTCGCAGCGCTCAGTCCATGAACGCGAGCAATGCCATCGCCTATCTCTACCACTGTGCCTACATTGGCCATAGTGACGGCAGCGCCAAAATGTTCAATTTCTTCTTTGATTATCGAAACAATATCTTGATCCCGAGCTGCCATATGTGACTCCTATCTCTTTTATCATTGCAGTGCTACATTATCTCCCAGCACCGGCTAAATTCTTCCTTAAAGATTCTAATGTATTTTTAATGCTTCCATCGATAAGCGTATCGTCAATCCTGGCCCTAAAGCCCCCTATTACAGACGGGTCAGTTTGGGCATCTATAATAACTTCATGTCCAACCATTTTTGCAAATCGATTTGAAAGGCCTTTCTTTATCTCATCATCCAGGGGCACAGCAGTAATAAGTTCTGCATGTTCAATACCATAATGGGCATCTAATAACCGTTCATACTGCCTGAAAATATCATCCAGAATTTTCAACTTACCTCTGCTCATGAGAAGGTAGACCAAATTAAGGACTAAAGGATCCACTTTGCCAAGCCGTTCTTTCAAAAGACTTTTCTTAGTATCAAAAGGTATTTTCGGGTTTTCCAATAAACCCATAACCTTTATATCTGTTACTATACCAGTAACTTTACTCAAGCCAACCTGCCAGCTTTCCGGTTCACCCTTCTCCAATGCCAATTCAAAGAAAGCTTGAGCATACCTTTTACCAGAAATTATTCGGGGCATGGTTAACTCTAATTTCTCCCTAAAACAGCACTTTCCTCTAATGTCTTCTCAATAATCTGACGGTGCTTCTCTTTATCCAAGGTTTCACTGATTACTTTCTCGGCAGCAAGGATAGCTGTGTCAATAAATTCCTTGCGTAATTCATTGATAGCATTATCGCGCTCACGCTCTAATTCTTCTCGAGTCCTGTCAACAATAGCCTGGGCCTCCTTTCTTGCCTCTTGTCTTGCTTCTTCTTTGATCCTTTCACCTGCCTGTTCTGATTGCCCAACTATTGACTGTCCTTGATCGCGTCCCTTGCTGATCTGCTTTTCTACCTCTACTCGAGCACGCTCATATTCTTTTTTTATAGCCTCAGCTTGCTCCATGCTCTTCTTTATCCTATTAGCACGCTCATCGAGCATCTTACGAATCGGTTTATATCCAAAAAATGTAAGGAGCCCCAGCAAGATGAGAAAGTTGATCAGCTGGCCGATAAAACTCGGTAAGGTTAACCCTAAAAAGCCTTCCATAAGCCTATCCTTCCATTATTAAAACCGGAATATTACGCTACAAAGATTAGCAAAATAGCCACCACTAACGCATAAATTGCTACTGCCTCAGCAAAGGCAATGCCTAAAATCATGTTGGTCATTATTGCTCCTCTGGCCTCAGGATTGCGTCCCAACGCATTCATGGCACCCATACCAAGTATGCCAATCCCAACCCCTGGTCCAATAGCACCCAGACCCATAGCAAGCCCTGCACCTATTAATTTAGCTACAACTACCCACGTTTCCATCAATCTAACCTCCTTCTTGCCCTAAGGGCAAAATCGAATTGTATTTTATTGTCACATCTTGCTTCAGAGTAATTCACCCTTATTCTTCTTCCATAACTGCGGCACACGCAAATCCCAGGGTCAATCCACCAAATATCATGGCCTGAACAAAGCCAAAGAATGCCTCCATACCGTAGAATAGTGAAGGAAGCACCCAGGGAACAAGGAAGATCATTATCATGACAAGTATCATCCCCGCCGTCATATTTCCAAAAAGACGGAAGGTGAAGCTGACCATACGGATCAGGTGACTGAGTATTTCTAACAGGCCAGCGAAAACAGATATTAAACCATTAAAAAGACTACCTGCTCCAGCCTTGATGTTCCCGGTAAATATCAGTTTAAGTGCTTGCCACAGAGGACCAAAGTGAAAGAACGTCTTAAGATAAGAAATCCCTTTAGCCTTGAATCCCCAATATTCAACATAACAAAAGGAGACCACAGCAAGTGCTGCCGGGATATTGAGGTCAGTATTGGCACTTCGCAGCAATGGCTCCCCGTTTATACGGATGGTCTCAAACCCTGGTATGAGGCTCACCCATGCATTGGCCACGATAAAGAGAAAGATGGTAGTGCAAACGGAAAAAAACCATCTCCCATGTTTCTCCCCTGCTGGGTCCTCAATAAAATTTGCTGCCGCCTCAACTATCAGCTCCAGAAAATTTTGTAATCCAGTGGGGACAAGTTTCATATTGCGGGTGCCAATAAAAAACAGACCACCCAACACTGCAATGCTTATCCATGCGGTAATCATGGTATTCGTTATGGGAAGATGGTGAAAAGGTCTTTCAGGGGCCGGGTGATACTTAGGGGCCTCAACATTAAGGAAACTTATTGGCTTAGACCCAACTATCCCACTCCCGACCTCACTGCCGATAAAGCTGATAATAATCATGGCGAAAAGGGCAACGGCAAGTACCACTATTTTTAAAAGGCCACCTCTATGTCTTTTTTCGCTCATTATCCCTCCTTCTTGCTCCTTTTCTGCCTTGAATTTATTAATGTCATATCCTTAGCCCTCTTTTGATTAACGTGACTTTCTTTCCCCGCTATCTTATCCTCCTTTAAAAAAGGGCGCACCATCTGATACACTCCATACACCATTACTATGGTGCCAACGGCAAGACCAATAAGGGTATAGCAAGGAAATTCATGAAATATTTTCCTGTCAAGCCACAGCCCTATTCCTGTTGGTATCAAAAGGCTTAATGGTACATAAAAACCAACTATCATCAACTGCAAGGCTGCCGACCAATTTTTCACTAAGGCTCCTGTTACAATCTGCTGATGTTTGCACTTTTTAAAATCTTATGAATCAAGTGCATTTATGAAATCCTATATGCTGAAAGCCCTTTTTCAGCTCTTCATCATCAATTTAGCCCACTTTAGGCCCATCTGCCTCCCAAGGCCCTGGCTAGCGGGCAGGCACTTTTTAGCGCACATAACTTTAGGCACTTTAGTACACTTATAACTTTAGGCACTTTTCTCACCATATCTCCGCACTTCTCCTTAGATCAAGCCAACGCCTCTGGGATCGTGTAAGGAGCCCGATCTGCTCCTCTATCCACTCAACATCGCCTGTTAAGAGGGCAAGTTTCTCAGGGCCTGTCAGGTCATATTCATCAAGGGCGTCTGTAGCCTGTTCAAGAAGATTGGTGAAAAATTCACTATCAGATGCAGCCCTCTCCAGGACCTTGATCATCTCCTCTTTATGAATCAGGTCTTGAACCTCAGGTTCTTGGGTAGCAGCCATATCAAGTGCTGAGTCTACTGCTTTAAGAAGCTGATCAGGGGTAAATGGTTTTTCTATATAGTCCGCTGCCCCCAGTTTCATGGCCTGTACTGCTGAGCGGACTGTTGCGTAACCGGTGATGATAAGAACAGGAAGGGATGGCTTGGCCCTCTTAATGTCCCTTAAGACCCTCATGCCTCCGATGTCTGGCATGCGGATGTCAGTAAGCACAATGTCATATTCTTTCTCAATGGCCTGATTTAATCCCTCACGTCCACTCAGGAAGACATCGACCTCGTAGTTTAATCCCTCACGTCCACTCAGGAAGACATCGACCTCGTAGTTTTCATCTTTCAGTATCTTGCTGACACTATCCAGGACAATCTGTTCGTCGTCAATGACAAGGGCCTTATTCTTTTCCATGATATTCCTCCTATTAAATGAACTAGTTTATAACCATTCACGCTTTCTCTGGCAGGGGATTATAAAAACAGGGAATGGACTATGCCGGAGCACCTTTTCAGCAACACTTCCGAACAAGACATGCTCTATTCCTGTTCTACCATGCGTACCCATAACAATAATATCTACGTTCTCCTTCTTTGCAAATTTGAGTATCTCGTTATCTTCCCTGCCAGATTTGGTGACGATTTCAAATTTAACCCCATTCTCTATCTTTTTTATATAGCGCTCCGAATAGTTATCATCCAGATCTTCTTCTATATTCTTTTGAATCCTTTCTAAGTCCTCCTTGCTTACATACTTCTCTGCAAATGTCTGATGTGGATTATGAGGTATCACATGTAAGATATAGAGAAGGCCCTCGTCTCTTTTGGCAATACCATAGGCAAAGTCAAAGGCATAATCCGCATTTTCAGAAAAATCTGTACAGAAAAGCACCTTTTTGTATTTTGGATATTCTATCATTTTCTCCTCCTCATACGTTTAGAATTATCTCTAATTCATTTAATTCATAGATTTTTAGTGGCAATCAGTTCATACCATTCATATGGAATAATGGCCTGCCCTGGCGCGAATTTTCAGGAGCATTATGATGCCGCTGTAATACTTCGGGAGTATAATCTATATTCCTCAGTTATTGTATGCCAGGTCTGGGCCAGGGCGGGCCAATACTCCAGTTGGGGCGAAGTCCCTAAGTTCTACCAGGAGGCGAGCTCTTTGGCTATTGGTTCAGCATTGTCGCTATCTAATCGCAGAACTATCAACCACTCTTCCTCATCAGGCTCTTTGAGGCTCATCAAACTCAAAAGAACTGTTTTATTTTTATCAAGGATGCTCATTATCTTCTGCATATTCCCAAATGCAGTAGAGGCCTTTATCGTTATCCTCTTGCCCTTTTTTGTTACCCCCAAGACCCGTGTCATAAGCCTGACAATATCTGATTCAGTCACCACACCAACAAGTCTCCCATTTTCCACTACTGGAAACCCACCATAGCCCATCTCTTGCCCCAATTGCATAGCCTCTTCAGGTGGCATGTCAGGAGAGATAGTAAAGGGCTTCTTGACCATTATCTCTTTGACTGTCATCTTCGCTAA
>JAFDHR010000231.1 GCA_019308645.1 Deltaproteobacteria bacterium | reverse complement strand
ACCATACCGGCTCGCTCTAGAAATTATGAATTATCTGCACGAGCTATAGCCGATAGACTGGATTTTGAATTTGTCGATATTGAGGAATTTTCATGTTGTGGGTTTCCACTTGAGGCATCTGATGAAATGGGGGCAATTCTCCTTGGGGCCATGAATCTTTGTTTAGCAGAAGAGAAGGGATTGGATATATGTGCCCTTTGTAGTGCCTGTGCCTCTATGCTCACAAAGACAGCGTATCGCTTAGATAATGACAAGAGATTAAAGGAACAGATAAACAAGGAATTATCAAAGATAGGCAAAGAATATAAAGGAGAAGTAAAAGTAAAACATTTTGCAAGGATACTACTGGAAGATATCGGCTTAGAGAGGATTAAAAAAGAGATTAAACAGGATTTGAAAGGGTTAAAGGTAGCCACACATTATGGATGTCATTATCTAAAACCCTCATATATCTATGAAGGCTTTGATGATCCTCAGGATCCTCAAAGCCTTGAAAAGATTCTTGAGGCAGTAGGTGTCACCAATATCCAATATAAACGAAAAAAGGATTGTTGTGGAGGGCCTGTTCTTCTTTCAGATGAAAACGTAGCCTTGAGTGTAGCAGGAAAGAAATTACAATGTGTCAAAGAGACTGAGGCTGACTGCATGAATCTGGTTTGCCCTTTCTGCAGTTTAATGTTCGATGCCAATCAAAAAGGGATAGAGACTCAATTCGGGACTGAATTTAATTTACCAGTTCTCTATCTCTCCCAAATAATAGGCCTGGCAATGGGATTTGGCCGAAAGGAACTTGGTCTTAATCTTAACTCTGTCAGCACAAAGGAATTGACGGCTAAGTTAGGGTTGTAAAGTTTAAAGTTATAAGTGCCTAAAGTGCCTAAAGCACGCCATGGTGCTATGTGCACTAACCAGCCTACTAAGTTTATAAACAAGTATGTGCTTTGATTAGGCCACAAAATTAATATGTCATGACTGGGCCATGGTTGAAAGTGATAAAGGGAAGCGATGAAAAGCCTTAATCTGTTAGAGTCTGATCCTGATTTTATACAGGAGCTTGATTCATCTGATTTTATAAGTGGTTTTAGGGCTTGTTATACGTGTGGCACATGTACAGCAGGTTGCCCTGTACATCGGGCAAATAAGGATTATGACCCCCTTCGCATTATTAGGATGCTCGTTCTTGGTCTAAGAGATGAGCTCTTGAAAGGTGATATGATCTGGCTTTGTTCCGATTGCTATACCTGTCAGGAGAACTGTCCGATGGGAGTGAAGATCACAGATATAATAAATCATCTTAAAAACCTTGCAACTCGAGAAAAGAATATCCCTATTGGGGTAAGCACTCAGGAAAAACTTCTCAAGGATCAGGGTAAGATTTATATTATTGATGATTTCGATAATAAAAAAAGGGCAAAGGTAGGACTACCTTCTCTTCCTGCAATGGCTGAAGAGGCAAAAACATTGCTTAAAAAAGAATAAAATGATTAAGGGTTCAAATATGGTTTTAGCTACTTTGATTTGAGGTTGATTATGTCCCAAGACAATATCGGCTCAGTGATGGTGATGGGAGCAGGCATTGCTGGAATGCAGGCCGCCCTTGACCTGGCAAACTCTGGCTATTATGTATACCTTATGGAGAAAGGTCCGGTCATTGGAGGGGTTATGGCTCAACTTGATAAGACATTCCCTACCAATGACTGCACCATGTGAATTATCTCACCCAAACTGGTCGAGGTCGGCCGGCATCTGAATATTGAGACACTCACCCTCTCTGAGATAGAGAATATACAAGGAGAAGAAGGAAACTTCCAGGTCAGGGTCCATCAAAAGGCACGCTATATAGATCCTGATAAATGCACAGGCTGTGGCGACTGTGCCGAGGTGTGTCCTGTGAGTCTCCTCGATGGGTTTAATGGGCGGCTTAACTCACGGGCAGCAGCCTACATCCCCTATCCCCAAGGAGTTCCCCTTGCCTATACTATTGACAAATTAGACCGCGCCCCGTGCATGTCAGCCTGCCCCGCCCATATCAATGTTCAGGGCTATGTGGCCATGATAAAGCAAGGCAAATATAAAGAGGCCATAGAGATCATCATGAAGGACATGCCCCTTCCAGGTATCCTGGGAAGAGTATGTGTAAGGTTCTGTGAAGCACACTGCAGACGAGCAGAAGTCGATGAGCCGGTATCAATAAAGGAGCTGAAGCGGTTTGCCGCCGATCAGGTAGATATTCGCTCCCTTCCAATCCCAGAAATCACACCAAGGCAAGAGAGAGTGGCAATAATAGGCTCAGGGCCAAGTGGCCTTGCAGCAGCCTACTTTCTTGCCCTCAATGGGTATAAATCTACCATATTTGAGGCCTTAAATGTGGCAGGAGGAATGCTTGCAGTCGGTATTCCAGAGTTTCGCCTTCCCGGAGAGGTCTTAAATGCAGAGGTTGAGAATATAAAAAGATTTGGCGTAGAAATAAAGACAAACTCTCCCATAGGAAAAGACAAAACCATTGATGACCTTATTATCAAAGAAAGCTATAAGGCAGTCTATATTGCAACAGGCGCCCATGAAGGAATGAAACTAAATATTCCAGGAGAAGAGAAGTATAATACCTTCTACCAATGTGCCCCATGGCTAAGAGAGATAAACTTAGGAAATATCAAAGAAATCAAGGGAAAGGTTATAATCCTTGGAGGAGGAAACGCTGCTATTGATGCTGCCAGGGTCTCAGTTCGCCTCGGTGTCGATGAGGTGCATATACTCTATAGAAGAAGTCAAAATGAGATGCCTGCCGATCCTTTCGAGATTGAAGAGGCCATAGCAGAAGGCATAAAGCTCCACCTCCTTGTTACCCCAACAGCGGTGATCGGAGAAAATGGCATACTCACCGGAATAGCGTGTCTTAAAAACAGTCTTGGTGATCCTGATAGCTCTGGGCGAAGACGACCGATTCCTATACAAGGATCAGACTTTACTATTCCTGCAGATCACATTATTGCAGCCATTGGGCAGACACCGGATGTATCATTTGCCGCTCACTGCAGTGATATCGCATTCTCAGACCATGACCTCCTCACTGTTAACCCAGATACCCTTGAGACAAAAAAGAAGGGAGTATTTGCAGGCGGTGATGTGGTGACTGGCCCCAAGACAGTGATTGAGGCAATGGCCCATGGAAAACAGGCAGCTGCCGCTATCGCTGCCTATCTTCAGGGAGAAGAGATCCCATCATTTACAGAGCCTGACCTTAAGGAGAACAGCTATAACCCGATTGATCCACATGAGCCAACAATAACTCGGGCACCGGTACCCACCCTTCCAGTTGCAGAACGAATAGATAGCTTTAAAGAGTCCAACCTCTCCATGGATGAGGAGACCGCACAAAGAGAGGCTGCGCGCTGTCTTGATTGCGGGGTGTGCTGTGAGTGTTTTCAATGTGTGGAGGCATGTAAGGCAGATGCCATTGATCATGCTATGACAGATAAGTGGCTGGATATCAATGTTGGTTCCACTATTTTGGCGCCTGGGTATGAAACCTTTGATCCATCAAAATATACTCAATATCGGTATGCAAAAAGTCAAAATGTAATTACCGCTATAGAATTCGAGCGAATTCTTGCTGCATCCGGTCCTTATGAGGGACATCTAATAAGGCCCTCTGATAAAAAGGAGCCAAAAAAGATTGCATGGATACAGTGTGTTGGGTCAAGAAATATCCATGTGGGGGATAAAGGTTACTGTTCCTCTGTCTGCTGCATGTATGCCATTAAAGAGGCAATTATTGCCAAGGAGCATAGCACTAATAATCTTGATTGCGCTATATTTTATATGGATATTAGGGCATATGGGAAAGACTTTGAGAGATACTATAATAGGTCAGTTGAAGAGGGAGTCAGGTTCATCAGATCAAGAATCCCCACTGTGGAAGAAATTCCAGGAACAGACGATCTTGAAGTGACCTACACTGATGACTCCGGTACAATTATTGATGAACAATTCGATCTCATTGTTCTTTCGGTTGGCATGGAGATATCCAAAGAGACGACTGCATTGGCAAATAGATTAGGCTTACAAATAACATCTGAATCATTTGTGGCATCCACATCTTTTTCCCCTGTCCAGACCTCCACCCCCGGCATCTTTGTCTCAGGCTGCTTTCACTCCCCCAAAGACATCCCCTCATCTGTTACAGATGCAAGTGCTGCTGCTGCACAGGCAGGCGCCATTCTTTCAGACAGCCGCTTCTCCCTGACAAAGGAAAAGGTGCTACCGGAAGAGATAGACGTAACAGGTCAGAGACCCAGGATAGGGGTATTTGTATGTAAATGCGGCACCAATATAGCAGGTGTAGTGGATGTCCCTGGTGTTGCTGACTATGCCGAGAGCTTACCCTTTGTTGAACACGTTGATGAAAACCTCTTTTCTTGCTCACAGGATACACAGGAAAATATCACCAAGGCAATAACAGAGCATAAACTAAATAGGGTAGTTGTTGCCTCATGCACACCCCAGACACATGAGCCGCTGTTTCAGGAAACTGTCCAAAATGCAGGTATAAACAAATACCTCTTTGAGATGGC
>JAFDHR010000230.1 GCA_019308645.1 Deltaproteobacteria bacterium | reverse complement strand
TTTTCGCATGAACCAATTTGATAATAGTAACCTCAGGAGGTGAAAGAAACCGAATAGGGGGCCCCCACGTTCCAGAGCCCCTGCTCACGTACAATTGGGAGCCATGCGACAAAAGTATCAATCCAGTATGGTAAGGGAAAAAAAGTCGAGTAATCAAATTAAAGGGAAAAATTTGTCCTTTGTGTGTGTGTCCTGAAAGCTGCAGATCAAAGAGACCGAGTGCCTCCTTACTTACTACCGGCATGTGTTTAAGAAGGAGGACAAACTTCTTATTGGAGTTATGAGAGAGCAGAGTTTTTTCTGAAACGCCTCTGTAGAGACCAAAGTACTTTCCAGTTGGATCATCAATACCAACAACTGTGATGATCCCGGCAGCGTCAAATGTTTCTCCCCTCAGCACCGTAAAGCCCGCACTTTGCGCAAAATGCAGGGCCTGATCAAGGCCAGCATAGAACTCGTGATTTCCTGTAATTGCAAATTTGCCGTATGGCGGATTGACAGTCTGTAAGAGTTCTGCGAGTCCATTGAGATTGTCAATCTGTCCATCCACAAGATCACCTGTTGACACCAGAATATCAGGGTTTGCCCTCCTTACTGCATTCAAAATCCGTTTCAATCTCTCGTGCCTGACAATCAGTCCAAGGTGAACATCAGAGATCTGGGCAATGGTAAGTGCACCGATTTCTTCAGGAATTTTTGGGCTCCGTATTACCACGGTTTCTGTGCGGATAGTGCACGCCTCATAGTAACCAAATACTGCTATGGCTCCTGTGGTGAGGAGTGCGATGAAAAAAGCAATTCGTGGAGAAGGGATTAAGAAAGGAAATCCCGTATGAAGCATAAGCCCTGTTGCGTATACCAAAAGGCGGTAAATATCAATAGCGAGAGAACAAAAGAAGAACAGAAATACAAGCCCCATCCATGTATACCCGAGGTAAGAGATGAGGCGAGCTGTAACATCAAATCCATACCCTTCCAATACGCGCACCACAACTGGTGCACTCACCATAAGCACCATGAATACTATAAGGAAAATGGCAGTCACACCACTGAAGGCAAAGGCACTTTTCATCTTTAGAAATACATACAGGTGCAATAAGCTATAAATAGATAAAATGGAAACGAAAAAGAGTATCCTCACAGTTGCTTCTCCTTGATATCGGTTTTTTGTTTTGCGATCATTGATCATATGAACTTAGCCCCGACATATCGGGGAACTCTTTTGACAGGATTAACAAGATTAACAAGATTTTTTTATTCTCTTTATATCCTGAACATCCTGTCTATCCTGTCTAAAAAACAGGATTTCCGAATACTCCTAAAGCGAGAAATAAGTGTCGCAAGAGAAAGTAACCACTTCTGTAATAGGTTCTTAAGCGACTTTACCTCTAAGCTTTTTAATATAATGATTGGAATACACAATTTCAATCAAAGACCTTGGAGTGCAGCCGAGAGTGGAATGAAGGCATGAGCGATGTGCAAACAGGTGATTGTGGTAACAATAGCAATTTGCGCTGCACATTCAACCCACTGAAATAGGAATATAAAAATACTCATTGAGGTATGCCTGCCCGCCGTATTTTTTATCCGCCGTCTTTGTGGCGGATTGGCGGGGTGTTTTAGGTAAAAGTGGCTGCTGTGAAGAGGAATGCAAACCAATCATTATCCGTGACGCCGATGGAGTCCGACGGACCTGCCCGTGACACGACATCCCGACCTTATACAGCAAACAAAAAGTCGGGGCAAAGCCTTTCATTTCCTACCTTAAGAAAAGTTATGCACGCTCTGCACGAGCGTCCCCTATCATGTCTTTAGAGGTGTTTTTTCTCTTGACTCGCCCTTTAATGGGTGACCCGTTCACAGCGGTCCAGATGTTTGTTCGATTATATAGATTACCTTCGAGCAAGTTGCTTCCTGTTGAACCGTGATGACACCTGCTTGGGATGATCACCTTCCAACTAAAGGATTACAACTGAGGAAACAATTTTTTCAGCATCATCTATATGTTTCTCGTAATGATAGAGGGCTGTTCCAACATACATAATTGCCAAAAGTCTATTGTGTTTCTTGGCCCCGACGACAAAGCCATTATATTTCAATCCGTTTCGTATCGTGTAACTAAACTCAAACCGAAACCCATCCAGACCGCCGAGTTTATAGGGTCGTAAGTCCTTTGTCACCACATTATAACCACCAGTCCTCGCTAAGCTCGACTCAATGAGCTCCATAATCTCAAGGGGAGTCATAGAACTTTTATAGATTGGTACGCTCTTCTCATTTCCTCCTATAATTTGAAATAAAGATTGGCCGTCCTCGACTCCTTTGAAAAACATCAAACGCTGCAGCCGTGGACCGTCGATTGTCCACGTCTCAACAGCACCAAATTTCCATTTACTCCAGTTTATAGGGCTTGTAACTTTGAAAATGGTTCCAACCTGTATCTCCCTGTCAGACCTCACTAAAGAATATAAGTTACAGCCGGCAATACAAAGAAAAAGAAGTATAGCAAAAAGTCTTTTTAAATACCCCCTACTCCTTCGTATCTGGCTCATTGCTCAATCTCCTTAATCATGTGCAAAATCATTGTTTCGTTTGAGCATTTGGGGCAGCAGTCAAGATACCTGCCAAACGCATTGACCGCTCCTTTTTTCTTGCCCGCCTTTATGGAGAGCAACCCCATTGCCCGATACATTTCTGGAGAAGGAGAGCCTTTTTAGGCGGCTTTTTCGTATTCGGTCAGCGCCCTTTCAATATCTCCTTCTTTTCCCCGAAGGCGATGCAACTCTCCCTTGAAAAAATGAAGCTCTCCCAGATTGGCTCCCTTGTCGATCAGCATATCGAGAAGTTTTTCTGTTCTGTCATAATCCCGCAAGTGAAGTTCATCCCGGAGATACCCAGCCCGATGGGGAAGAATCTGCTCCAGAAACCGCTCTTCCCCCAACTTAAATAATCCTCCCTTTGCGACCACTTTCTCACCCAGTTCTTTGAGTGCCTCGTACCGTTCTTCAGCCGCAGGATGCGTTGCAAGGAAGATAGGCACGTTTGGATCGTCTTCGTCAGCCTCCTTTTCCTCAATGAGCCAGGCCCATACTTTCGCGGCCTCCCGTGGGTCATAGCCTGCCCGACTCATTAATGCTATACCATAACCATCCGCTTCCCGCTCATGATCTCGGCTGAATGCCTGAATGCTCCCAATTGCAACGAGCTGCATAATATCTCCCGCCGCGGGAATACCTGCCAGAGCACTGGCGAGATGTACAAAAACCAGAGCGCTGCTCTTACCGATCACATCCCTCATTCTCTGCAACGAATGTCTTCGTAAATAGTGGCCAAACTCATGGCCAATCACAGTGGCAAGTTGGTCCTCATACTAAACCCTGAGAAGCAGACCCGTCCAACTCTGCATGGCCCCATTGGGAGCCATAGTATCGTTAAAATAGGGCATCCGAACCAGATATACCCTGATGTCTTCGCAGTACTCCGGGACCAGGCTGCAAGTGATCTTTTTGATATAATCATTTAGTTTCTCATTATGAATCAGATGACTGGATGTCTTCAGCTTTTCTTCCGCCTGGTCCATAACCATCAATAGGCCGGCCTCATCACTGTCAATGTATGGACGCTGTCCAGGTTTTATATTAGTAAGCTCATCGTGAGATATCTCCTCGATTTTTCACTCATCGCGTGGCTTTTCCGACAATACTCCCACATCACGCAAAGGCGCTTCGTAATGTGACTTCTTTGTGGCGCACCCTGCAAAAACAATTCCAGTAAAACTTACTATGAGTAGCGTTCAGAAGCGGCTCATTTTGGAAAATTACTCAGCAAAACTTTAACAGAGTTTGAGGCAGTCTCCTGCGTCCTCAGATCTCCTACCCCGCGGCGAAGTCGATTGAGCCAAACCACGTCCCCAGTCTCAAGATCCACCAGTGAGACAAATCCGAATTGCACCCCCCCTGAGATTGGCGCACCAAATATAACCCCTACGATACATAATGCGGCCCGTCCTCCGCTGGCGTAACTGTCTCTGAGGTACACGAAGAGAGCATAGTCGGCCCCATACTTTTCCTTTAGGAATTTAGCCTCCGGTCCAAGAGACGAATCAAATTTGTCATTCTTTCCTGGCAATTTCAGATAATCCTCACCAAGCTCATGGCGGCAAATAGAATGTCCAACAGCTTCATGAAGTTTTATCAATTGGATTCGCCTCTCCTTCTCATCAGCATTGCGTTCGATTTCTTCGACATCTGCCGGGCCCAAGACATGAATACCGATCTGAGCCATCTGCTCGCTCACCGCTTTTTCTACGTGCTTATTTGCCTGCGCAGTCCATTCTGCCTCGGGTTTACGACGCCCTCCCGCTGTGATAGTGCTTAGCTGAATATCCATCGGCATCAACAAGATTTTCTGGGTTTTCTCCCGAGGTACCAGGTTGGGACTGATTCTGAAAGACTTCGTGGCACAACTATTTACTAAAAGGTGTTGAAAAGTGTCCTGCGCAAGTGTGAAAATTTGTTACCGGCAGGCTAAACTGGCCTCGCTTTTTTTCTGCTTTCTGTTTTTCTTGACCCATGTCGAAAACTGCC
>JAFDHR010000229.1 GCA_019308645.1 Deltaproteobacteria bacterium | reverse complement strand
AGAGAAGAAAGGCATCGGCATAGCGGTCTAAGACAGCGTCAAACCATCCACCAAATTCTGTAACCTGGAATTTCAACCGCGCTATTTCCCCGTCACAGCCATCAATAACAGATGATAGGTGTGCCAGGAGTGTACCAATAACCAGATTACTATATCCCCCTAAAAAAAAAGGCGCCCACCATAGCAAGGATAAAGGAGAAGAACGAAACATGGTTTGGGGTAATATCTGTTCTTAGAAGATGCCTTGTAATCCTGGTTGATACGGGTCTATTTAAGTGCCTTGATATAGGTCCGTCAGAGGTCTTTTTCAAGGTAGCTAAAAGCTTCGTTTCCGCTCTCTTAAATGTCTTTTCATCATCCACATCGATCCAGTAGTGATTTTCAATATCAAAGGCCTTCGCCTTTCCCTTTCTGGCCAGCATCCTTATCCCACCTGAAAGGGAGCTATCGCCATTGTGTACACTTTCTTCAATAGCGCTGAATAGTGCTGGGGAACAATGAAAAATGCCTGTATCATAGGCATTATAGTTCTTGATATTCTTCCCGATATCTAAGATCCTGTTATTTTTGACAAAAACTCTGGTAGCATCATTACCATCAATAGGCTCATGGGTTTTAAGGTTATAGTCTACAGCTAGCATAACCTCACCATCGGCTACTCTTTCATGCTTGAGCTTTACAGTATCGTTTCATCAAAGATATGATCCCCCATCAACAGGATAAAATTCTTATTTAATAGATTCTTTGTCTTAAGCGCAGATATGCCGTTTTCCTTTTCCCACTCTTCATTTATGATATGGGTTATAGGTATATTTCTCCTCTGGCTAAATCTGCTGAGGTAATGCCGTACCTTGTCACCGTTGTATTCAGTTACAACATAAAAATCAGTTAAACGTGCATTCTTTGCGGTTAATATCACCCGTTCGATAAGGGATAATCCAAGGAGCCGAACAAGGGGCTTTGAATCGCCCCTGCTTGACAGTCTCCTTCCCCGTCCCGCAGCGATGATCAGGCATTTCATTAGCTTAATCCTCTCTTTTTCCTTGAATAAAATCTTCTGTGAGCCTGAATGCCTCATCATCTGTATACTGTTTTGGAGGATGTTTCATAAAATAAGAGGAAGAAGAGTACAGAATACCCCCTTTGCCTCTTTCGAGTGCAAGTTTACAACATCGGATTGCATCAATAACCACCCCACCGGAATTTGGAGAGTCTTCCACTGAAAGCCGTAGCTCTAAGTTCATGGGGATGTCACCAAAGAGCTTGCCTTCCATTCGAATAAAACCTATCTTGTTATCTTTCTGCCATGCAACCCAATCACTGGGGCCTATGTGAATATTTTCTTTTACCAATCTCTTTTCAAGGAGTTGTGATTGCACAGATTCTGTCTTAGATTCTCTTTTGGATACAAGGCGGCTTCTGCTTAGCATATTGAGAAAATCCGTGTTACCTCCGGTGTTGAGCTGATAGGTCCTTTCAAGTTTTACCCCTCGTTTTTTGAAAAGGTTTGTTAAGACCCGATGCACAATTGTTGCCCCGAGTTGAGATTTTACATCGTCACCTATAATTGGAATTTTCTCTTTTGCAAATCTTTCTCCCCACTCTTTATTGCTGGCAATAAATACGGGAATATTGTTGATAAACCCTACCCCGGCCTCAAGAGCACATTGGGCATAAAATTTGGCGGCTCGCTCTGATCCTACCGGGACATAATTTAGGAGGATCTCAGTCCCAGATTCCTTTAATATTTTAATACAATCCGCCTTGGATGGTTCTTTTTCATCAGATACAATAAATGTATATTTATCCTCGTAATCTTGCATATGTTCAGAGAAGCCATCTAATATGGCACCCATTTCAACTGTGACACCTGATCTTGGTATATCTTTGCAGAATATCGTGGTGCAGTTTGGCAGTTCAAATATCGCCTGGGTGACATCCTTACCAACCTTTCTTTTATCAATATCAAAGGCAGCTACTATTTCTATATCATAGGGTTTGTAGCCTCCAATATCCCAGTGCATTAATCCAATAGCATCTTTGCTATTCTTTCCATTATAATATTCTATGCCTTGAATCAGTGAGCTTGCACAGTTACCAATACCCACGATAGCGATTTTGATTGTGTCCATAGTCAATTACCTCCTGTTCATTATGGTAGATGCGAAAAGCCTATTTCCGGAATAGGTTCACATATAATGTATTCTCATAGAACCCCCCTTACTATAGAGTTCCGAGAAATTATTCTTATCTCTTGCTAGATGTATTAAGGCAGGTGAGCTTACTCGAAAAAAAACACGAAGCAGGAGTTAAGCTGGTACATTATGAAGGGTTTTCCAAAGAAGTAACCTCTGAATTAGGTTAAACGATGGTAAGACCCTGTTTTCTGACAGAATACTCCCCTCAACTTACCAGGTCAAGGAAAAAGGCTTTTAAAGGCTTTTAAATCGACTCAAATTTTGCATTTTCCCCCTTCCCCTGACCACAGCCCATTCACCTTTAATTCCTGTATATTGTGGTACCTGGCAAATCTGTAAAAGTCAACAATAGCGTGCCATATACTGAAATTTGGACAAATTTCAGTATACATACAGCATTGGATAGTTCAACATTATTTTATAAATGGGGACATAGGTTCCGAAACGACTTCAGTCGCTAATTCCAGATACCTTGCCATAATTGTATATAAAGGATTCTCTCCCACTTTCATGTTTCATCCAAATCTCATAAATTCAGCGTGATAAAATTTGTACCAGATAGAAAATATTAAAATATTGCAGATGTTCGTTATGACCGTACGATTATTTTAAAGATAATTGGATTTTGTTGTCTTGAAATGGAAATTGGTGTATCAAGTGATTTAAGGAGGATCGTGATAAAAATAAGATCTCTGCTTAATAACTAATGTTCGGCACTCATTGAATTATTCACAAACATAGTTGATAAAATTGCTGTGATGGAATTTTATCATGAATTTTGATATAATCGATGAAATCACAGACGTTGTGACGGTTGCAAAAGGTTCAGGAATTCGTGAACTTAATTGCCTGAGAAAGTTTTATGGGCTTGGAAACTGGAAGAAAATGAAAGGAATTGCCCCTATCCGACTTTAATCAGGGAAAATCAAATTGGCCGAGCTTCATTGGTATGAGGCTCATGATATTGGGAAAAAAGAAATTAAACGTAAAAGGTATTTGGGGTAATCCATGAAAGACTCAAAACAGCCTTTGCCGGAATTTGTGGTTTGTATTAATAACGTTGATTATCCTGCGTCATTAGAACTGCATAAAATTTACCGTGTGCTTGTAGATAAAGATGCTGCTAGGGAGGGGGATATTCGTATTATTGATGAGAGTGGAGATGACTATTTATATCCTTCCTCCTATTTCGTACCCATCCAAGTTCCCCAAACAGTTGAAGAGTCATTACGAAGAGCGTCCTAAACCAAGCACCCCGTGCCGAACATCAGCTTGGAGAAGGACACTCATTTTCCTGCGCTTTATCCGCACCTCTCAAGCTGGGCGTTGGATTTGTGATTTATAGATAATCAAATATCTTGGTGAGGCTTCCTTTTACTTGCATTTGGTCGGATTTTGTCAAGCGGCCAATTTTTCTGAGGATGAATCTATTATCGAGTGTAAATAATTTCATTCTTACAACAGAAGGAGCTGTTAACCCAGATTGTTTTTTATTCTTAATTGCGACATCCAATGGCCATGGTTCATTTTTTTGACTTGTTATCATAGCCAGGCCTGAGTGTTCTATTACAGCCCCAAAATCAGTTTTTTGTGACAGCACAAGCGCTGGTCGTCGTTTAGTTCCGGAAGAATCTGTAAATGGAAATGGTACCACAACAACGTCAAATGGTTCATAAGTCATTGTATGCTTCCTCATCGTTTTGAGATTCCCACTCACTTAAGGTGGGAACAAGAGCGGAACTAAACTCAATATCAATGGGTCGAGCTTTCCGTATTTTTATAATTTCATTATCTATTTCAAAAGCAATTACATCACCAGCTTTGAGTTCGAGTTTACTTCTTACGACTTCAGGGACAGTAGCCTGATATTTCTTCGTAAGTTTACTAATAGCTGTTTGCATGGTATTCTCCTTATTAAAAACTCATGTAATACGGTAATACTAGCACGACTTGTAATATAAAGCAATACAAAATCTGTGAAAAATCCAACATGCATTATGCGGACCATTGATAGCTGCTATAAACCTATTCTGCTTAGGATCCACCTGAAAATTTCACAATACGATTGCTAATCAGAGGTTCTCACTGCCTTTGAGAATATAGCCTCATCTCATCATATCTTCATCTTTCCTTATGCAAAAAATCAAAATCAGCTTGTGATATTTTGCCAGACCCAATCCCATGGAAATTACGGTCTTCTTGCCGACATGGTTTGGATATCATCTAAAATTCATGGTCTCGTAAAAAGTCATATTCGGTGAACCTGCCCGCCGTCTGGCGGGCAGGTCGAAATGACATGTTGTTGAGACTTTTTACGAAACTCTCAAAATTAGTGTGATAAAAATCTAGCCAGGATATCAGGCATCCACACCCCGGCCCTCAATCATTCAAACTTAAACCCAGATTATGCAGTAGACACCTACTGCG
>JAFDHR010000228.1 GCA_019308645.1 Deltaproteobacteria bacterium | reverse complement strand
GTATCCGGGTTATGCTGGGAGGCTAGAACCCTGTTCACGTATCTTCTTTCAGGCACATCTGGAAATTTCTCGATCCTCCTCCATTTTTCCGCCGTCTCCACTGACCTGGATCAGTCCATCATTCTTGCCAATATAGAGCAGGTCTTCGACAAACAGAGATTCATCCAGGGTCCTGATGTTTCTGTAGCGCAAAGTGAAAGCATTCTTGACCACAGCATTCATCGACCAAATTCTGCCCATCACTTTCGGCTTGTTACGGTCGATCTGACGCGTTTAGAGAAAAATTGCTATTTAATATCATTCTTCCTCCTCGTAAGCGTCAACGGAAGTTGACAATTCTGAGCTGCAAGCAGCAGGGCTCCTTCTGCTAACTCCTTTCATTTCAGCCATTATCCCCTTCCTTCGGGGCCTGGCCCGTTTCTTGATGGATAGCTCCTTGCTGTGGCAGGAGTTTACCGTCCCCGTCATCCTGAACGCACCGTGTTCTACCAGGTAATGTTCCATTACTTTGACCAGTTCCTGGCTGAATATGAGAGCTGCTTCGAGAAGGAGTACGGGTTCTTCCGTCCCATCATCAAGGAAGTGGTAGAGAAATACCTTGACTGCGGCAATCCGATGTGCGGGTTTGCCCGCATCCGGTGTCCCGAGTGTGGGGAAGAGCGCCTGCTTATGTTTTCCTGCAAGACACGCGGATTCTGTCCATCGTGCCATGCTAAACGCCGGGAGGAATGGGGTGAGTGGATGCGGGAGGAGCTTCTCTTATTACGGTCTCTATTCCAATGCTCACAAGGGCAAGATGCGTAAAGCCGGGGCTCAACCTTCACATCCTCCTATTATGGAAGTTGACCCGGCTTATGTGCCTTCCAAAGGCTGGGCCGAGATGATCCGCAAGGTCTATGAGATCGATTCTCTCATCTGTCCCAAATGCGGGGGGACAATGCCTGCCTGTGCGTGACCGCACGCAGACAGGCGCATTGTATTATTTATCGAAGAGCACAAAGTCATAGACAAGATCATAAAACATCTTAACCTGACCTTTAAGGCCACCCGGCCCCCTCCTGTACAGACTCAGCTTGCTGTAGCAGCTGAGGAAAGGATAGAACATACATGAAGAGTTCTTAATAATCAGTGCAGGGAAAAGTCTATCCAATAAAGGCTTTTTACAGTCAAATTCTAAAAGATTCTTGCTTTCCTGCAGATTTCTTGTTGAAGTATATGTTCTTCTTCGGTATTATTTTTAGGGTAGTTGCTTAGAGGGTGAAAATCTTATGAATTTGAGTAAAAATCACCATCAACAAAAAAAGCAAATTCTCATCGTGAAATTCAATACGACTTTGTATATGGGAAGATTAATAAGACCAAAGAAGGTGGACAGCTCACAAGTGGTTTGATGCCCGGCAGCGAGGTGGCGGAGCATCAGGCGCCGGTATCAATGTGACCTGGGATTCACGGGACAATAACATTTATCCTGTTAGCGGGAGTTTTCACCAGTTTACCGCTTCTTCATACGGACCCGCCCTCGGTAATGATTACTCTTTCAATTCCTATCTGGTTGATCTCCGTTATTACCGTCAGGTGTTTGGTAAGCATATCATTGCCTTCCAGGGTGTGACAGGCATCAATACAGGGCATCCTCCTTTTTAGTTTATGAATGAAGTGAGCAGTCTTGGCAAGTACCTCCGTTGATATACAAAATCCCGGTTTGTGGACAATAATGTCATAGCATTCAAGACCGAATACCG
The DNA here is from genome assembly GCA_019308645.1 of Deltaproteobacteria bacterium. Next base: position 6,554 of record JAFDHR010000228.1, on the reverse strand, counting down.
TATGCCCTTATACTGGCGGTTTGGGTTTGCAGCTTTTACAGGATTCGGTCAGGTAACAAATAAAATAGAAAATATAGAGTTTGGTGAATTTAAACCATCTGGTGGATTAGCCTTGAGAATTGCGCTTATTCCAGAGCAGAGAGTAAATCTTCGCATCGACATAGGTATGGGAAAGGATGATAGCAGTTTTGATATCAGCATCATGGAAGCCTTCTGAGAGCATTTGTTCTGACTTTGCGAGTGGTTATCAGTTTGCCATAACAGGCGAGCGCTTAGTCAATTACCGGAGACGAATATAAAATAATTATTTAGGAGAGTATGATGGAAGTTATTCGCAATATTAAAATTGGCACGAATAAAACATGTAAATTTCTGATGGTGCACTGGCGTTTAAAGGTTTTGTTCTCGCTCAGCGCGCTTAGCCTCATTTTCACGACGCCCATCTGCCATCTTTCAGCCGTGGACTTGCCGGCGTTGAAGGCGCGATTTCAATCGGAACTGGACACGCTTCATAAGCAGTTCCGGTTTCCGGGCGCAACCGCTGCCTACATTCTGCCCGATGGAACGGTTGAGGTATTCGCAACCGGTCTCGCCGACGTTGAACTTGAGATTCCAATGACGCCGCAATCGCGTATGCTTGCAGCAAGTATCGGCAAAATGTTTGTAGGAGCAACTGTAGTCGCTCTGGCGCAGGAAGGTGCGTTGAGCCTCGACGATCCCATATCAAAATGGCTTGGGCATAAATCGTGGTTTTCGCGTCTGCCCAATCACACAATGATCAAACTACGCCAACTTTTAAACCATACTTCGGGCATTGCAAATCATGTTGAAACGGTGTGCTTTAAGTTGTCGTTTCGCAAAAACCGGCACAATCCCCTGTCACCGGAAGCCCTGATTGCATTCGTACTGGACCAACCGCCCTTATTCAAAGCAGGTGAAGGCTGGTACTAAAGTGATACCGGGTACGTTCTTGTTGGTCTGATTATCGAAGCAGTGACCGGGCACAGCTACTACGAAGAAGTCACCCGGCGATTTCTGGAACCTTTGCAGCTTACGCTGACTGCACCATCCGATCGTTGTGAACTTACTGGACTTGCCGCTGGTTACCTGGCACCAGACAATAAATTGAACTTGCCCGAAAAAACCACTCTTCGGCCTGGTATTATGGCCTGGCATCCTGGCATTGAATGGACAGGCGGCGGATTGGTCAGCAACCCGAAGGATTTGGTAGTGTGGGCAAAAGCACTGTTCGAGGGTCATGCGATGGAGGGTAACTATCTGGGGACGCTGTTACAGTCAGTACCAATCAGCAGCGACGATCCTGACACGCGATACGGCATAGCGGTTGGCATCCATGAAAATGGACCGTTGGGAACAACATACGGTCACGGCGGATGGATACCCTGTTACTGTTCCAGTCTTCGCTATTATCCCGATTGTGGTGTCGCCATTGCTTTCCAGATTAATACTGATATTGGGATTATGGATAGCTCAACGCCTGTAATTGAAGAAATGGAACTCCGCCTGGCAAAAGTTGTTATGGCGGGCATTCGGAACTGAATTCGGTTTCGGATTTGTAATGAACTCAAACATTAGGAGAAATTTATCATGATTAAAAAATCAACAGTCGCTAACAGATGGCAGATTCCCTTCATCTCCCTCATACCATTTTTGCTTATTGCTTTCGGTTTGGCATGGGGAATCCTGGCTCTGTTTATCTTTCTTCAGGATCAGATGACCGCGATATTCGGTCAGCTAACCGGTGAACATCCGCTCTTTTTCCTGGCGGTTTACGCACCGGCAATCGCTTCTTTTATTATTGTTATGTACAAAGCCGGCACCAGCGGCTTGCGGCGTTATCTTGCACGGGTGCTGCTCTGGCGCTGCTCCCTGCTTTGGTATGCCTTTCTTATCATCGGCCTTCCCCTGATCTTTTACGTTGGATCTGCATGCAAGGGAAATCTCTTCACGGAACCGTTTCCATTTCCCTCATTTCAGACACTTCTCATAGCGCTGCTGCTTGCCGCGATCAAAGGGCCCATCGAGGAGTTCGGCTGGCGGGGTCTCGCGCTCCCTCTGCTGCAAAGGAAATTCGCGCCCATCTGGGCCGGGCTGATTCTTGGGGTCATCTGGGGTTTCTGGCATTTGCCAGCCTTCCTGTTAAGCGGGACTCAGCAGAGCGCCTGGTCTTTCACTCCATTTTTTATAGGCACGGTAACAATCAGCTTGATCGTGACCGCTTTATTTAATGCATCGCGTGGTAGCATCCTGCTCCCTGCATTGATGCATTTTCAGCTCATGAATCCCATCTGGCCCGACGCCCAGCCTTACGATACATGCCTTCTTGCGGGTGCCGCAGTTCTGGTTGTCTGGTTCAACCGAAGAGCTATGTTCAGTAAGGATGGTGCAGTGACAGAAGTGATCCCCGGTGACGCGAAGTCGCTTCATTCGATTCATTAGCAACTGGCGGTGGATGGGGAAACTATGACATGAGCGCATGGAGGAATCAAAGACAGTTGTTGAATCATAGCAGCGGTGTCATTGATCATGTGTTTGATACAAATTCGGGATTTCAAGATTACTTAAAGGTAGGTGCGATAGAATGTTGGAATAATGGAATATTGAAAAAAACAATTTCCATTATTCCCGTTTTTACATGATTGAAAAACTCGCAATTCTGAAAAACGTGGAGTAAGATACTATCCGATAAAAAAATGATAAGCCTTTGACAAAATTATTTATGAAAGAAAACACGATGAACATTTTAACTGGCGAAAATCGAAAATTTTGAAAAAGAAGTATTGAGCAGCAAACAGCCGGTACTGGTTGAATTCTCCACCGATTGGAGTGGAACCTCCCATATTCTCGCTCCGATTATAAAAGAAATAGCTGGCAAATTTAAAGATGATATAAAATTTTGCAAAATAGATATTGATGAATATAAGGAAGTTGCCAAACAATACGGCATACGACGCATTCCAACTATATTGTTATATAAGAATGGGAAAGTAGTGGATTTTATTTATGGTGCTGTGTCGAGAGAAATTATCGCTGAAAAATTAAATGCTTTAATTAAACAAACAAAATAATACATGCAAAAATATATTTAAAACAAAGGATAGAGGATGAATGCATACAAAGAAATTCTTTACCCAAAAACCAGAATCGCAACTCTCGATGTTTGCGAAATAGGTAGAAAGAAACATCATATAAAAGCATTGTTGGAATTTGATATAACAGAAAGTCGTAAAGCGATAAAAAACTATCGCCATATTTCTAAATCTAGAATATCGTTTACTGCATGGCTTATAAAGATAATTAGTAAAACTATCGAAGAATTTCCGAGTGCACATGCCTATTTAAAAAATAAAAGAAAAGCTATAATATTTGATGATATCGATATATCTATTACAGTCGAAAGGGAACATGCAGGAGAGTTAGTTCCTTTACCTTACGTAATAAGGCAGACCAACAAAAAAGATATTTTAGAAATAAGCAATGAGATCTTTGAAGCTAAAAATCAAAAGGTCTCAAACGAAGACATTGTATTAGGTCAAAAGAAAAGCAAATTCTCAACTAATTTATATTGCTCATTCCCCGGATTTTTAAGAAGATTTATTTGGCGGTATTTTTTGATGTATCCAAAAGTAGCGAAAAAAAACATGGGAAGTGTTCTAATAACCTCAGTTGGTATGATGGGTAAGATAAATGGATGGTTTATTCATACAAGTGTTCATCCAATATCTTTTGGAGTTGGCTCAATTATAAAGAGGCCCGTGGTAATAGATGATAAAATTGAGATTAGAGAAATTCTAAACATGACAGTATTAATTGACCATGATGTGATGGATGGTGCACCGATGGCTCGATTTATAACAAAATTATCAAAGAACATTGAATCGGGATTGGGTTTAACTGACTATAAAATTTAATCTAATGAGTCTAAAATAAAATTAAAAATTGCAGCTAACCCCGTTAGGTGCTTAACCATAAATAAGCTTTCAATAAATTCATAAGAAGAAAAAATGGCGAATATTCCTACTAAAGTGGTTACAGACATTTCGCCCTCGACGAAAACACTGAGTTAGGCTACCCGCGGTGAGTCAAAAAAAAACTAATCCTTAAAAGAGTAGTGGAAAAACCAATGGAGAAATTAAACCCTAACAATTCAATATTAAAAAAATAGTAAAAAGGAGCAACCATGAAATTATCAAATTTTCGTTTTAGTAGTTTTATTCTGATTTTACTGTTAATTCTAAACAACCAGGCATTTTCACAGCAGAGTGAATTAAAAAAGGATATTTCTGATGGATGGCGTCGCTGGCTTCAGATAGGCGGGATTACAGCCACGTTGATCGCAGCAGGTTGTGGAACCGATCTGTTAAATCGTCATAAAGGCGACCCGTGGACGATTGACACGTATAAAAATATAAGTATGAATACTCATCGTAGCGTTCATGCTTTTGCCAGCGCCACTGCTTTAGGCTTATATTTATCTTCCAGCTGGGAATTATACAGAATCAATCAAAAGAGAAAAGTGCTCCAATTCCGGCATAAAGTCCACAACACGCTTTTTGTTTCAACTATTGCAGGTCTGATTACTACCGGAACGTTTGGCTTCCTTAGCTCAAAAGCCTACCATGATGGAAACGATTCCGACGGACAGAAATACGCCGATGCCATGAAAACCATTAGTGTGACCACATTAGCCCTTGGATTTACAGATATCGCGCTATTCGGTTGGCATGATAATGCATCTATCATAGGCGTAAAAATTCGATTTTAGAAAAATTTAAGTAATGGCGAAACGAGGAGAATGTAATCATGAAAATCATTGGAATCATTATTTTAGTTTTAGTTGGAATTATTGTCCTGGCAATTGCCGTACTCGGAGTACTGCGTTTTGTTGATGATTCTCGAATGAACCGCATCCGGAGTTCGCTCAAGGTTTCCGGAGATTCCGAGAAAGTTTTCTCCCCGGAAATAATCGAAGGTTTGCCAGAATTGGCGCAGCGTTATCTGCTGCATGCCATCAAGCCCGGCACACCATTGGCGCGGCGGGTGGAACTGAAGATGTCGGGGATGCTCAAACCTAAAGAAGATGCGCCATGGATGCCGCTTCAGGCTACTCAGATACTCACACCGGGGCATGGCTTTATCTGGAAGGCTAAAGCCAAAGCTGCCGGTCCAATTTTTATGAATGTAACGGATCACTATGCCAACGGAGAAGGTCGCATGCGCGTCGCCCTGTTTGGACTTCTGCCGATGGTGAACGCTTCGAATCCTGATATTGCCAGATCAGGGGCAGGACGCCTGATGGGCGAGTGCGTCTGGCTGCCCGCCGCGTTTCTGCCGCAAAATGGCGCGGTCTGGCAGGAGATGGACAGCCTTCATGCAAAAGTTACGCTTAGCATAGATGACCTGAGCGCCGCGCTCTCCCTGACCATTGACGAGAAAGGCAGATTGAAGGAACTGGTGCTGCCGCGCTGGAAAGACGATGTCAAAGAGTTTGTCCCGTTTGGGGTAGTCATCGAGGAAGAGAGGGAGTTCGATGGCTTTACGATACCTTCGCAACTGCATGGTGGCTGGTGGTATGGCAGCAAACAATATGCTGAATTTTTCCACTTCACCATTGAGCAAGCCATGTTTTATTAATGGATTGTGTATGATGGAATTAGTTCGCTGTACGAAAATCGTTCCCAATTGAATTGCTATTGAAAAATTATTATTACAAGGAGATAATATTATGTGAACTGCCCCTATGATGCAAAAAATTTTATTGTTAAAAGTAGCTTTAATGCTATCACTATTCTTAAATGTTCAATATCTGAGCGGTCAACAAAATGATAGTATAGCAAGTGATAGCATATACCAGGATCTGAGTAATCACCAAACAAATAGAGTCGCTAAAAATAATGAATGCCGAAATTCGCTAGAGATTGGCCCTGATTATGATATCTATTTTATTCAATTTTGCCGTAAATTTTCTTCTCGTGACGAAAGCATCCTTGGCGTCTCCTACTTGAATTCTTCAATCGGAAACCTTTTAGGATATCCCGGAGACGAACAGCTATATGCACTCGAGTTGGGTTACAGAAAGTATCTTTGGAGAAACCTTCATCTGGAATTTCAGATTTTACCCCAGTATGTCACTTGCTATGATAACATCATACAAAAATCCTATAACGAATTTGGGCTTGCAAGTGAAATCAGGCTTGGCTACCTGTTCAATTTCGACATCTTTGATGTGCCATTTTATGTCAACTGTCAATGGTTTTGCGGGTATTATTTATATAACCCTAAACCGCAGAGTTTTGTAGAAGTGGATGGTGGGTCATTCTACATTTCCCCTGTCCCGATGTTTCTTATTGGTATTAAATTCTGAAGAGAGGAGATGTTAGTTTATGGATATATCAAGATATTTCCTTATACTTGGCAGTGGCGCCAGTTTTCTCATAGCAGTGTTGCACCTTGCTCTTGTTTTCAAACCACAATGGTACCGCTACTTTGGAGCTGATGAACTTGTGCAACTTTACGAGCAAGGCTCCCCATTT
>JAFDHR010000227.1 GCA_019308645.1 Deltaproteobacteria bacterium | reverse complement strand
GAGAGTGGCAAAGGTACACGCAATAATAAGAAAATATAGCAATAAAGGCTATACTCCCGTCATTTTTGGAGATGCCAAACATCCGGAGGTTATTGGTTTGATGGGGTATAGCAAAGGCCAGGGTATCGTTATACGTTCTGTTGAAGAGGTCGAAAAACTTCCTGATAAGAAAAAGATAATTCTTGTATCTCAAACAACACAAGATGTAGATACCTACAGAAAAATAATAGATGCTATTAAGGATCATTATCCGGGCGCTATAATATTCAATACTATCTGCGATGAAACATATAAAAGGCAGAGAGAAGTCAGATCATTAGCCTCTGAGGTTGATAGCATGGTAATAGTTGGTGGATATAACAGTGGTAATACCAAACGGCTATATCAGATATCAAGGTCAACGGGTAAACCTACGTTTCATATTGAGACCGAGAAGGAGTTACAAAACTCCTGGTTTTCATCAACAGAAATCGCTGGAGTTACAGCCGGTGCCTCAACACCCAATTGGATGATCAGAAAAGTTACCGATAGATTGAAAACCATGGGTAAAACCAGGCAATACCCACTTAAAAGTATATTAAAAAACGTTTTTCAATTTTTAGTGAAGATGACCCTTCCTGAGGCTATAGGGGTATTTTTTCTTACCTATGCCGGGCTTATTCTATCAAGAGGAAATGCTGATTTTATCCATCCATTTCTTGCCCTGTTGTATGTTTTTAGCATGCATGTCTTGAACCGTTTTCTTGATAAAGAGGCCAGTGCATATAACGATCCTGGTACAGCTCTTTTCTATACCACGCACAAAACTTTTCTTATAATTACCTCTCTGATAGGAATATGTGTAGGCCTAATTCTTTCACTTTCTTTGGGAATAGCCCAGTTTCTGCTTTTTCTTGCTCTGACTATCCTCGGCCTGGTTTATAGCATTCCGATAATACCATGGAGACTTGGATATCTGGGGCGTTATGGAAAAATAAAGGACCTTCCCGGTTCAAAAAACATAGCAGAGGCATTGGCCTGGGGTACAATCAGCTCGCTACTTCCTATTATCGGATGGCCGAAGCCTTTTTGGCCTGGTGTTTTGATCTCTTTCTTTTTTGTCTCCTCTATGTGTTACATACGGTCTGGCCTCTTTGACATCCTCAATATGCAGGGGGATTTAATCGTTGGCAAGGAAACCCTTCCAGTTGCCCTTGGAGAGGAAAGGGCTCTAAAGCTTTTACTATTATTAAACAGCCTTTTTGGTATATTATTATTAGTATCAACGGCTATAGGGATGGTTTCAAATTTAGGTTATTTTTTTATTATTTGTTTCTTTATTTCGTTTTCTTATCTTGAAGCTTACAATAAGGGGTGGGTGAGAGATGGATATCTTCTGCAATCCATTGCTGAAGTTAATCTCCTTTTGGCAGGAGTGTTTGCATTCATATGGGAATTGCTTTAGAAAATGCCCAGGGTTAGTGTAATAATTCCAACGTTTAACAGGTCTGAGAAGGTGGTGAGGGCAGTGTCATCTGTCCTTAACCAGGGCTTTAGAGATTTCGAGATAATAGTAGTTGATGATGGGTCAACTGATAACACCCATGAAGCTCTGTCCAAATATATGTCTGCGATACAATATATGAGGCAGTCGGACAACACGGGAGTATCAGCAGCCAGAAATAGAGGAATAAAGAGTTCGGTAGCGCCCTGGATTGCATTTTTAGACTCTGATGATTACTGGCTTAAGGAAAAGTTATCTATTCAGATAGAATTTATTGATCAAAATCCTAATATTGTAGCCTGCCAGACAGAAGAAATATGGATAAAAAATGGTAGACGGGTAAACCCAAAGAAAAGACATAAAAAACCATCAGGAAATATATTTGCGCAATCGTTAAAGCTATGCCTGGTTAGCCCATCAAGCGTGATTATAAAGAGGTCTCTTTTTGAAGATGTTGGTCTTTTTGATGAAACCCTTCCAGCAGCCGAGGACTTTGATTTGTGGTTGAGGATATCGTGCAGGTACCCTATTTACTTAATAGACAAGGGGTTGGTTGTTAAAGAAGGAGGACATGAAGATCAGCTCTCCAGGCGATTCTCCGGTATGGACCGCTTTAGGATTAAGGCTATAGTTAACCTGATCGAAAGTGGAATACTGTCTCAAGATCAAACAAGCCAGGCCATGGAGGAATTATCTATCAAATGCAGGATATATGGCGAGGGGTGTGTTAAAAGAGGAAAAATAAAAGAGGGGGATTTTTATCTCTCACTTCCCAAAAGGATTGTTAGCAATAGCTATAAGTTTAGTGGTCAATCCGTTGAATGGTTAGATAGTAAAGAATTTGAAAAATCAATGACTCAAAGATAATCAATTATTGACACGCAATAGAGCTGTAACAACTATTTTCGAGCACTCCCTATTCTTTGGCTTTTTCTAAGATTATTTTATTATCAACAAAGGAAATCATTTTTATTTGAGCCTCAAGAACCTTTTGATCTCCGAAAAGGTTTGTCATCTTAATTGTGTTACCTTCTTTATGTAACTCATCTACATTTTCTAAAATAAGCGACTCTTTTCCATCCTGAATAACATACGCTGCTGCCTCACACATTTTTTTCTCCTTCTTTAATAATTTCAATAATTTGATCAATAAGATGGGGAAGAGGTTCTACAGATACACCCACGATCTTAGCCCTCTCCTGGGTTAATGGGATTAATATTTTAAGGGCCTTACTTGAGGAGACGGCCTGGGACATCCTTGGAGTTACTTCACCCATCATAGAATTAGCCATGATTATAGCTAATGGACCAATTATAATATCAACATCAGGGGCCACTTTTATGATTGCATTTTCTCCAGTCGCCCCTCGATTAGCACCAGCCCTCATCATTTGGGCGGTAGCAACAGAATTTGTCCCCAGGGCAAGTATTTCTACCTCTTCACCAAAGGCATCCCGTAATTTTTTTATTATAACTCTTCCTATTCCACCACCTTGTCCGTCCATAACCATTAATAAACTCAAAGAGGACCCCCTTTAGTTAAAGATTTGGATTGAAACATCTAATAAACCTGTTTATGGTAATAGTAATATCAGTGGCTTGGGAAATTTTTTATAACTATATACCAGGCAATTTCAATTTAAAACCACTTTTTCATTAATTTAAATTTTTAAAGATGGCTGTGAACAAGCAGGGAATGATGCCTTTTCTTAAGTGACTGGCGGGAGGACGCTGTCTTTTCGTAATTTATCTATGGGGGAAATCCCGCCGGAAGCGGGAAGGGGGCAAGAATCCCCCATAGATAAGTTACTGAAAAGACCAGTCCGTGAGACTCGGAACAAAAGAAAAGGTATTATTCCCTTTAAATGAGGATCAATTTTTTCAAACACCTATAATGTTACACATTTTCTTTTTGTATTGGAATTAACAGAGATGTGGGTACTTTTCATAGCGTTATTAACAGCTGCATATCTCTTAGGGTCAATCCCTTTTGGCCTGTTGATCAGCCAAAAGGTGGCTAAATTAGATATAACCAAAGCGGGAAGCGGAAATATTGGAGCCGCTAACGTTGCTCGTGAGGTTGGCCTCAAATGGGGCATCGTCACCCTTTTGGCAGATACGTTAAAGGGTTTCATTCCTGTTATATGTGCCTATTATATTTTAGGGTCCTCAGCAGAAATAAACGAGGCCTTAAAAGGAATGATCGGTTTCGCAGCCTTGTTAGGGCACCAATTCTCCGTTTATAATCGTTTCAAAGGGGGGAAGGGGGTCGCTACATATCTTGGAGTTTTTTTGGCTATTTCCCCAATTTCGTGCTTGCTGTGTGGTATGATATTTTTTATATTCGTCTGGGTATGGAGATATATCTCCTTAGGATCAATAGTGGCATCCCTTACCATGCCTCTTTGTTTATATTTCATGGGTCATCCCAATGTTATAATCATCATTTCGTTGATAATATCCTTCTTAGTTACATTCAAGCATAGAGAAAATATTCGAAGATTAGTCCGGGGAAATGAAAGAAGGTGGCAGAAATCAATACTACAATAATTGATCAATCAAACGGCCCAAATCCTCATCAGAATAAAACTCGATTATAATTTTACCTTTTTTACCCTTACGTCTTATAACCACTTTGGTGCCTAATGACTTTTGAAGGTCTTTGGATAAAGACTCTATATAGTGGTCTGTTTCGGTTTTTGGGTTTTTTGACTTTTTGAGTGTCAAAATCTTTTTACCCAAGTCCTCTGTCTGGCGAACAGAGAGAGATTTCTTTATGATAAGATCTCTGACCTTCTTTTGGGCTGAAAGAGATTCAATAGCAACAAGAACCCTTGCATGGCCCGTAGTCAATTGACCATCTATGAGATCCTGTTGAATAATAGCAGGTAGTTTCAACAATCTTAAGAAATTGGCAATGGTGGAACGATCTTTTCCAACCATTTTTGAAAGCACTTCTTGTGTTAGATGAAACTTTTGAATCAACTCATGGTACGCAGATGATTCCTCGATAGGGTTAAGATCTTTTCGTTGGATATTTTCAATCAGCGCTAATTCCAATGTCTCTGCAGGAGACACATCCCTTATCCATACAGGTATCTTATCAAGACCTGCCTTTTGAGCTGCACGCCAACGTCTCTCTCCTGCAATGAGT
>JAFDHR010000226.1 GCA_019308645.1 Deltaproteobacteria bacterium | reverse complement strand
TGGGGCGCGTGTTCAGCGGTATGATCCTTTCTCTGCGTAAGGAACTGGCAGAGCGCAAGCGGGTTGAGGACAGGGTAAAACACCTCAGCCTCGTACTTCGTGCCATCCGAAATGTCAACCAACTTATCACCAAGGAAAAGGATCGCGATAGGCTCCTTAAAGGTGTTTGTAACAACCTAATTCAAACTCGATCGCTCTATTGGATGAGAATAGGGATTTGGTAACAACCGCTGAATCCGGTTTAGGCAAGAATTTCTTGCCAATGGCTGATCGATTGAAGGCTGGCAAGTTGACTGACTGCGGACAGAAGGCGCTCAGACAATCAGAGGTTGTGGTAACCAAAGACCCACTTTCCTCCTGCACTGATTGCCCCCTGTCGGATCAGTACAGTGGCAGAGGAGCGATGACTATCCGACTAGGATATGAGGGAAAGATCTATGGTCTATTATCCACCTCCATCCCCATAGATTTCCTCTCTGATAAGGAAGAGCAATCCCTGTTCCAAGAGATAGCTGAAGATATTGCTTTTGCCCTGCACAACATAGAGTTGGAGGAAGAGCACAAGCAGGCAGAAGAGGAATTAGCAAAACACCGTGAGCATCTGGAAGAGCTGGTCCGGGAACGCACCGACGAGCTTCAGAAGATGGTCAACCTGATGGCAGGCCGGGAGGTGCGCATGGCTGAATTGAAAGAAGTGATCCAGAAACTACGCGCGCAGCTCGAAGGAGATATAGGATTGCGGATTTTGGAATGTAGATTGCGGATTTTAGGAGTTTAGGGGCTAAGGATTGAGGAATGTGCCCCAGTTAAATAGTTCTTCGTAATTTAACCCCAGTTAAATAAAAATGAACAGGCCCCAGTGAAATAGAAATAAAAAGTCATTTCACGGGGTAAACATTTAACGGGGAGAAGCGGGGTAAAGATTGCGGAGTGGGAATTCCACAGGGCCTGCCCTGACCTCCGGCTCTGAGAGAAATTGAAAATGGAAATTTGAAACTTGAAACTGGAAATTTAACGCCGGGATTTTCGTTGCCGCAGATCCACCGTCTTTTTTGCAGGCTGGATACTGGATATTAGATTCAGGATGTAAGAAAATATTGTGCAATAAAGTTTGAGCTTACATGCCAATGATAATAGCGCTTATCTCGTTTAGAATATCCTTTAGGGAAGGCATGCTTGATGGAATTATTTTATCAGTTGTGTGTTTGTGATGGGGATAGGAATCTATTTCTGGATAATGTGGCGCGTTATCGTAGCGGAACAGCATTTGCCCAGCGCTGTTCATATAATGCAGCCTGTATTTATCAATAGAAAGGGTATTACGGGATTCAGTGGCAAAAATACTAATTTCCAAAATTGAGGAGTCTATAATTAAAAGATGGCCTTTCAGATAGACTGTCTCTAAGGCAGGGCCAAAATATTTTTGAATATTTGCGGACAGGACAATAGAGGATGAGGCAATAGTTTTTTCAATGTCTTCGACGAATTTTTGTATCACTGGATTGCTGATCGAATTGCGGACTGTGTTTTCCGCCACCTGGCAAGGAGTTTTGCAAAGGCGTACCAGTCAAAATAATCGGCTTCATCTCCGATTTGACCGTCATCAAAGCTTTTTAAGAAACTCTGGGTGCTTATTTGGTATTTTCCCTCAAACTCCTGTAAGGCCTTTTCATAAAATGCCACGGCATTTGAGTGCAAGTCATATTCACGCTTTAGAGAGGTTTTGATTTCATTGGTCTGTTTCATGTAGTAAATATAGACAAAGTGGATGCTAAAAGTCAAGGATTTTGGATTGAAAGTTTAGGGATTGAGGAATTTAGGAATTTAGGGACTAAGGATTGAAGATTGAAAATTGAAAAAAATCTAAAATCGACAGGGAAGGGAAAAATGAGAAAATTAGCTTTTCTAATAGTAGCTATCTTAACCTTATTATTAATGTTTACCCAATCCGAGGCTTCTGAGACTGTTCGGCTTGTTGCATGTAACTTTCCGCCTTATGAGTTTGAGCATCCGGACGGTGAGTTGAGAGGATTCGACGTGGAAGTCGTAGAAGAAGCATTCCAACGGGAGGGTATTACTGCTGTTTTTGAGTTTTATCCCTGGGCCAGGGCTTTAAAGATGGCAAAGGATGGAGAAGTGACGGCTGTGGTCTCTTGTACAGATACCCAGAAACGAAGGGCGTTTCTTATTATGTCAGATATTATAAGCTCTTCAAGAAGAGTATTCCTGGTCCGGAAGGATTACAAAGGCCCTCTATTAACCTCATTTGATGACTTGAGAGGGCTCAAGGTCGGCGCTGTAAAGGGGTATATTTCCAGTGTCAGTCTTACAAAGCACGGGATAAAACATGATATATCTATTAGTGATACTGCGGCACTGAAAAAACTGGCAGACAGTCGCATTGATGTTTTTTATACAGCGTTAGAAACGATACAGTATTTGAGTTTGAATCTGGGGATGAAAGATAGTTTTAAATGGTTCGTTTATTTTAAGAAGAATTATCATCTTTGTTTCAGCAAGAAATGGCCTGATGTAGAGAAATTAGTTTCCCGTTTTAACAAGGGACTGAAATCTATCAAGGAAGACGGAACGTATGACAGGATTCATAATAAATACCGTTGAAAGCGAGAAAATCACGAAAAAGGATCTGAAATGAGCATTCTGTCAGTATTTCAAAATATCAGGACCTTGAGGATTAAATTTCTCACCATTATCCTTCCGCCTGTCATCATCTGTTTCCTGATTTTTTCGATTGTCCTCGCTTTTCTCACATATCGCGACATGAAAAAGGAGCTTGACACTAAAATGCGGAATATTGCTGATCTTCAAAGTGCAGCGCTGGTATTACCGCTTTGGAATTACCTTGATGAGAACGTGAAGCAAACCCTCGAAAACCTGCTCATGAACCCGGACATTATAAAGGCGGTTGTCCGGGACACAAAGGGTCGAGTCATCGCACGGGCCGGGAAGGCAGATGACAAGGGCATATACAAGGGTGAAGTACAAATTGAAAGAGAAATCACCTTCATGAATACTAATGCAGGGAAAAAAGTCATCGGTTCCCTATCCATAACCTTTCATCAGGGCCGTATTTATCAAATCCTTTATGGTCAATTTATTCGAGATTCTCTCCTGTTGTTGCTTCTGGTGATTGCCATTGTCGGAAGCGCATTAGCGGCAAACAAGCTGGCCATTGAAACACCCCTTAATCGGCTTCTTCGGGCCATCAGGAAAGCCGACGACGAGGACGTTCGGGAAATAGTTCATTGGCCGGCTCGGGATGAACTGGGGCAGGTAATTAAAGCCTACAATAGTTTGATTGAAAGTTTGAAGGTAGCGGAAAAGTCTTTGAAGGAACACTCAGAACACATGGAAGAGATGGTGGAGGCGCTGAGCGAGAGTGAAGATCGGTTCCGTTATCTTGTTGAGACTACAAGCGACTGGATATGGGAAGTGGACCAGAACAGTATCTACACTTATGTCAGTCCTAAAGTCAAGGATCTGTTGGGATACGAACTGGAAGAAGTCATTGGTAAGACATTATTTGATCTTATGCCTGCAGACGAGGCAGAACGAGTAGGCGGATTGTTTAGGGATCTAGTTGATTCCCGTGAACCTTTTAAGGATTTAGAGAATACTAACCTTCACAAGGATGGGCACCACGTTGTGCTGGAAACCAGTGGTGTGCCAATTTTTGATAAGGCTGGAAATCTGACAGGCTTTCGAGGTATAGATCGCGACATCACTGAGCGCAAGCAGGTGGAGGAGGAACAGGAGAAACACCGCGAGCAGTTGGAAGAAGTGGTCCGGGAACGCACCGCCGAACTCGAAAATCGTGTGTCAGAAGTGGAGCAATTAAACAGTGCCATGGTGAATCTGATGGAGGATCTGAGAGTCAGTAACGAAAGTCTTAAGACCACAACCCATCACTTGGCCAATGCCAACAAGGAACTGGAAGCCTTTTCATATTCAATTTCCCATGACCTCAGGGCTCCTCTGAGATCTGTTGATGGTTTTTCCCAGATACTGCTCGAAGACTACTCGGATACTCTAGATGAAAAGGGAAAGCACTATTTAGAGCGAGCAAGAGCAGGCACACAAAAAATGGGTCAATTGATAGATGACATCCTGAATCTCTCCCGTATCGGACGCCAGGCAATGAAGAAGAAAGGAATTAGCATGGAGTCCATTGCCAGAGAGGTCTACAATTCACTTGAAGATGAATGGA
The DNA here is from genome assembly GCA_019308645.1 of Deltaproteobacteria bacterium. Next base: position 1,382 of record JAFDHR010000226.1, on the reverse strand, counting down.
AAGAGCGGAAGGTAGACTTTAATGTTCACAAGTGTCCAACTGCTGCTGCCGACCTAAATCTCATAAATATTGTTTTTATGAACCTACTCTCAAACGCCCTGAAGTTCACTGGAAACAGGAAAGAAGCAAAAATTGAAGTAGGCTCTGAGACCAAAGATGAACAAACAGTGTTTTTCGTAAAAGACAACGGTGTAGGTTTTGATATGAAATATACCGACAAACTATTTACACCGTTCCAGAGGCTGCACCGTGTGGAAGAATACGAGGGTACGGGGATCGGTCTGGCAATTGTCCAACGAATAATTCACAGACATGGTGGACGGATATGGGTAGAATCAGAGGTGGATGTGGGGACAACGTTTTATTTTACTGTGTGAAACGATTTTGGATCTCCTCATTTTGGATTTTGGATTGCGGATTTTGGATCTGAAAACAATCTGATTTTGTGATTTTGGAATTTGGATTTAGGTTAGATTTGAATAGATACCCACGGCTTTAAGAAAATCAGAAAATTTTTTCACCAGTTTCTCATTGCCGGCTTCAACTGGTTTAGGCAAAACTTCTACGAGGGTTATTACAGATGAGAAAGCAATCAGTTTCCCTGACTGAAATGAGCTTACGATTTCTTTAGCAAGCGGTCCAAATTGAGGATGGGCTTCAATATAATAAATAATCGGTGCAGTGTCGATAAAGACAGTTTGAATTTGGTCGAGTTCGTCAGAAAGAGTCATATGCGGTTCTCTCTGAGTCTGTTTACATAATCTTGGGCATCTTCTTTGTGCCATAGTCCTTTGCCAAGACCGTATAGTTCTGTCCAATCAAGTCGTTGTTGGATAGGAACACTCTTTTGCCTTAACTGTCGTGCCAGCGTTTCAATTAGTTTGATGTGTTCATGCAGGGAAAGGTTTGCAGCATGTTTTTCAATTATTTCTCGTGGATTTTCATGCATTTTGCGCCTCCTTGGCCTTTGAAATATTAGTAACGAAATATTTCTAATTAGAAAATATATCTTATTTGTCGATAGGTTGTCAATGCGCAATAATTTGCGTGTGCAATAATTTGTAAAAAACCAGTAGGAAGAAAAGGGGGACATATGAATGAACAGCAGATGAAAAAGAGAACCCTCACATTTTGGATTTTGGATTGCGGATTTTGGATTAATTTGAAGGAGGAAAACTGTGGATGAGATTGAGATGAAAAGAAGAAGCCTCGCATTTTGGATTTTGGATTGCGGATTTTGGATTGAAAATCAATATGGAGGTTCAAGCTATGAATGAACAGCAGATGAAAAAGAGAACCCTCACATTTTGGATTTTGGATTGCGGATTTTGGATTAATTTGAAGGAGGAAAACTGTGGATGAGATTGAGATGAAAAGAAGAA
>JAFDHR010000225.1 GCA_019308645.1 Deltaproteobacteria bacterium | reverse complement strand
GGCCCTCTTAAGAAGGGCTTTATCATCCTCCCGTGCAACAGCTATCACCATACAATCATAGGGCGTATTTTCCTGGATAATAGTAGCAGCCATCTGAGGCCCAAGAAGTCCATAGGTCTCGCCAGACAAATAGCTGGCAATAATAGCCATCTTTTTTTTCGGTTTCACACTTACCCCACGTAATTATATCCCTTAGCCTTTTGGTAACGTTCAAGTGTTGAGGCATTGATGGCTAATAGGTGATGACTGTTTCTGAAAGGCGATATCTCAAAAAAAATTCCACCGTGTTATGCAGTGGTCAAATATTTGGGGTTTGCTTTACAAAGCCCTTTGAAATTTGCAAACAGTCTGTTAAAGCCCAAACATTTGACCACCTTCATCTGAGCCCTATAGATATCGCCTTGAAGAAATTGTCATTACCATAGATAGTATTGAATATTTATCATGTGACCTAATAACAATGAGGCACCAATATTTGAACGTACTAACCTTTTTCATGCGATTTTGATAGATCTGCGCCGGTAGAATCAATAAGAGAGGGTTAAAAACACTCTAAGATCAAACAAGCGAGATCTGCATCCCTAACAGGAAGAGGTATACTTTCAGGTGGTGGTATAGAATATCTTCCCTGGATTAAGGATGCCATTAGGATCTAACAAGGTCTTTATATCTTTCATAAGCTTCAATTCCCTTGGCTTAACCTCGAGAGAAAGATATTTTGACTTGGTATTTCCGACACCATGTTCACCCGATAATGTCCCACCGAGATTGACTGTTTCCTTGAATATGTCGCCTACTGCATCCTCAGCGCACCTCATTTCTTCAGACACGCTGGGGTCAATCAGGATGTTGATGTGTATATTGCCATCGCCAGCATGCCCGAAGTTGACGATCTTAAGTCCATATCTTGTGCCTATTTCAGATATTTTATTCAGCATTCGGGTCAGATTGCTCCGCGGGACACATATATCCTGGTTAACCTTTCCTTTGCTAATAGTATAAAGCGCTGGCGATATTGAGCGTCTCACAGCCCAGAGGTCATCAACTTCTTCCTCAGTCTCTGCTTTTCTTACCCCAAACGCCTTATTATCCTCACAGATATTCATGATGCGCACAGCATCCCGGCGTACTGTCTCTGGAGAACCATCTACCTCAATCAGCAGCATGGCTTTCGTTTCCTTGATAATACCGGAGCCTTTATAGAGTCTAACTGCCTTGATAGACCCCTCATCAATAAACTCCAGTGCTCGGGGCACAATTTTTGAGGAGATAATGGAAGATACCGTATCTGTAGCATTTGTTATACTCCTAAAAAGTGCCAATATCGTCTCGATTTTTTCCGGTAGCGGTATTAGCTTGACTACTATCTTGGTGAAAATACCGAGTGTTCCCTCAGAGCCGATAAAGAGTTTGGTCAGGTCATATCCTGTAACACTTTTTAGTGCTTTGGAGCCAGTGTGTATTATCTCTCCTGTGGGCAGCACTACTTCCAGCGCTATCACATAGTCCTTTGTAACGCCATATTTTACACCTCTTAGCCCACCAGAGCATTCTGCGACAGAACCACCCATAGTGGCAAACTTATTGCTGGCAGGATCTGGAGGATAAAATAAGCCCAATTTCTCTACTTCATTCTGAAGATCGGCAACTATGACACCAGGCTCCACTGTGCTGATCATGTTGGCCTCATCGATTTCTATTATCCTGTTTATCCTATTCATATTTAGCGATATTCCACCATAAAGCGGCACAGCCCCACCGGTCATGCCGGATGCAGCGCCCATTGGATATACCGGTATGCGCATTTCATTAGCTAATAACAGTATCTGTGATACCTCCTGAGCAGAATATGGCCTTATAACCACATCAGGCATAGACCTCTGTTTGGTTGCATCATATGCATGGCATACTCTCGCCACTTCTGAATCAGATATGTACTCCTCGCCTACGATCTTCTCAAATTTTCTGAACACTTCTCTTTCTATTTTCATTCACCTATCTTCCACTCCATTGTAAAAAGACTATGTAACCGTTCACGGTTAAAAAAGGTTCAACGTTCAGGGTTACCTTTCTTTCTTTGATCTTGCTCATAGGATGGGAAGTGCTTAACCTGCCCGCTCGTGCCTTAATTCCGATTTGTTTCTTCAACCATGGCCTGAACAGCTCCAAGACCTGTTCTTTCTTTATATTCTCAGGTCTTGCATGGCAGACGGGTGAAACCATAACTGCCTGCTTTGGTGATTCAGGCATGATCATCCAGATCATAAAGGGCTATGGTAGTTATGCACGGTTGAAATTTTTAGTCAACCTTGAACCTCTGAACCGTGAACCCGTCAACCTGAGTAGTTACGATTATCATTCAAAAGACCTTAATTTTTATCCTTAATTTTTTTTATTGACAATAAGCAAGAAAAATAATAGTTACATTGCAGCTAAATTATAATCACATTTAGGCTCCTTTTTCCAGACAATCAACTTTAATTCCTTACTGTGGTAAGAGGATCACCTGAATGTCCAAAAATGGCATTTTCAAGGCAGAAAAAGCCTACAAATATTTTTTGACAGAAGGAGGTGACAATAAGGACATACATAATCTGTTGTGTAAATGAGGTAATTAAGCATATTTTTGCAAATCTTTCTAATAATTAATTAAAAAAAGGAGGGTAGATAAATGGCTTATAATGCAGTTGAGATGAGTGATTGGCAGATTTCAGAAGCAGCGGAAGAGAATATGCCAACACCGGAAGAGTGGAGAGAGAAGATAGGTCTCCAGAAGGATGAGATTCTACCAATGGGTAGACTGTGCAAGCTGGATTTTTTAAAGATAATAGACCGGTTAAAGGATAACCCAGATGGCAAGTACATAGAGGTAACTGCGATCACCCCAACACCCTTGGGTGAAGGCAAAAGTACGACTTCTATGGGCCTGATGGAAGGTATGGGCAAGAGAGGCCTGAATGTAGGTGGCTGCCTTCGTCAACCATCTGGAGGGCCAACTATGAATATCAAGGGAACTGCTGCTGGTGGTGGAAATGCATTACTTATTCCCCTCACCGAGTTTTCTATGGGGCTGACAGGAGATATCAATGATATTATAAATGCCCACAACCTGGCAATGGTTGCTTTAACTGCCAGGATGCAGCATGAGAGAAACTACAATGATGAACAATTGCAGAGACTTACAAAAATGCGCCGCCTGAATGTCGATCCTACCAGGGTTGAAATGGGGTGGATCATGGACTTTTGCGCTCAGGCTCTCCGGAATATTGTCATCGGCCTTGGCGGAAGGATGGATGGTTTCACCATGCAGTCAAAATTCGGGATCGCCGTAGGCTCTGAGCTCATGGCCATTCTTTCCATTGTTAAGGACCTTGCGGATCTACGGGAAAGGCTCGATAAGGTTACCGTTGCTTTTGACAAGAGCGGAAATGTAGTCACTACTGGTGACCTTGAAGTGGGTGGTGCCATGACTGCATGGATGAGGAATACCATCAATCCTACTCTCATGTCGACTGCCGAATATCAGCCCTGCATGGTGCATGCCGGTCCCTTTGCCAATATCGCAGTAGGGCAGTCTTCTATTATTGCCGACCGCATCGGTCTCAAGATGTTCGACTACCATATTACAGAGAGTGGCTTTGCCGCTGATATCGGCTTTGAGAAATTCTGGAATGTCAAATGCCGTTTCAGTGGTCTCAAACCCCATGTTTCAGTACTTACAAGCACTATAAGGGCAATGAAGATGCACGGAGGTGGCCCCAAGGTGGTAGCAGGGCTGAAACTTGCCGAAGAGTATACCAAGGAAAATCTTGGACTCCTTGAAAAGGGTCTTGCCAACATGGTGCATCACATTAACACCATCAGAGAGTCAGGGATTAATCCGGTAGTATGCATCAATGGCTTCTATACCGATACCAAGGACGAGATCGCTATGGTCAGGAAGGCCGCTGAAGATGCCGGGGCAAGAGTTGCCCTTTCTACGCATTGGGCCGATGGTGGCGATGGAGCCCTGGAATTTGCAGATGTGGTGAAAGAGGCCTGCGAAACTGAGCCTAAATTTAAATTCCTGTATCCCCTTGAGATGAAACTCAGGGATCGGGTTGACAAGATCGCTAAAGTGGTGTACGGGGCTGACGGTGTGGCATGGTCACCTGAAGCAGAGGCAAAGGCAAAGATGCTTGAGGGCGATTCCAAGTATGATGATTATGCTACAATGATGGTTAAGACTCACCTGAGCCTCACCCATGATCCTGCGGTAAAAGGCGTGCCCAAAGGGTGGACACTTCCGATAAGAGATATATTGATCTATTCCGGAGCAAAGTTCCTGTGTCCATGTGCGGGTACAATTAGCCTGATGCCAGGAACGAGTTCAGATCCTGCCTTCAGAAGGGTAGATGTAGATACAAAGACAGGGAAGGTTGAGGGAATATTCTAAAAGGCATATTTTAAACTAATAGGAAATCCAGGGAGATGGGTCACAATCTCCCTGGATTTTTCTTTTAACAATCAACAATAAACATCCTTCATTATAGTCCTGTCTACCTTATCCCTGTATAAACCCACTTTTTTTCAAAAAATCCATACTATCAATTAATCGTAAATCTATCTCTTAGGCTTATTTTATCTCATTTTTCTTGACAT
>JAFDHR010000224.1 GCA_019308645.1 Deltaproteobacteria bacterium | reverse complement strand
ATTGACGTTCGCACCGATCTCCTTGAATGGGCGGTGTTTATTCAGGAGCGTGTGGATAAGGCAGATTTTGATGCCCTGATCCTGGGCTGGAGCATGGGAATTGAACCTGATCTTTATCAGATATGGCATTCGAGTCAGGCCAACCCTTATCAACTTAATTTCGTGGGTTTTAAAAATAAAGAGGCCGATGATCTCATCATCAAGATCAGGCAGGAATATAATCATAATAAGCAGGTAGAATATTGCCACCGACTTCACGAGATCATTGCAACGGAGCAGCCCTATACTTTTCTTTACGTTTCCAAGTGGACTGCTGTGTTAGATAATAGAATCGTAATAAAGGAAATAGATACACAAGGTAATACAATCTATAAAAAGATTACGCCTACCAAAACAGGAGGTTATACGTTTCATTTCAACAAGTGGATAAAGCTTTCAGATGCACCCAGCTTCGCACTGGATGGATAGATTTAGAAACTGGAAACTCGAAAATGGAAACTGGATAATAATGAAACTTGACTATTATAATAAAAAGATTGATTCCCTGGCCCAGATCCACCCGCCTGCTGGATGGTGGGTATGGATAGCGAACAGGCCAAATTCTCACCAAGTTTCGAGTTTCAAGTATCAAGTTTCTCTTAATCGTTGTCTGTTGTATAAAAGATGAAAAAAGCAAAACACATTTAATTCACAAAGAGGCTACTAAATAATGTTATCATTCATTAGTCGTAGTATCATACAAAAGATTATTACTATTTTCTTTGTTTCAGTGGTCTCCTTTTTGATTATCCACCTCGCTCCTGGCAAGCCCAGCCAAGTTGATCCACTAAATCCCAAGTTCACCCCAGAGATGGTAGAGCGATTTCGGAAAGAGTTTCATTTAGATAAGCCCCTTTACACGCAATATTTTCTTTTTTATAGAGACCTCTTCACAGGAAAAACGGTTTCCTGGAAAGACAATCAATCGGTACTCAAAAAGATATGGGAGCGATTTCTAAATAGTCTTCCTCTTTTTATTGTGGGCACTATACTCACCTGGACTTTGTCTTTTCCAATCGGTATCCGTTCAGCACTTTTCAGGGGAGGATTCTATGATCGAAGCGCCACGTTCTTTTCATATCTATTGATATCGATACCCGGCTTCTTTTTTGCCTATATTCTGATTATCTTTGTGGTTACCCACTTTCATGTGCCGGTAATTGGCATGGAAACCTTTGGACTCGGAGTAGCCTCTTTGCCCCATCTTGTCATGGACAGAATCTGGCATCTATTGATCCCGTCTGTACTGGGTGCTACTGGTGGGATTGCGGTTCTTTCCAGATATGTGCGCAGCCAGATGCTCGAGGTCGAGGGTCAGGATTATGTACGAACTGCTAAGGCCAAGGGTCTCCCACCCGAGGTGGTCCACTACAAACATGCCTTGCGTAATGCCCTTTTGCCCTTTGTGACCATGTTTGGACTGATTTTGCCGGGTCTCATCGGCGGCTCTGTAATCATTGAATCTATTTTCTCATGGCCAGGCATGGGCAGGATGGCCTATGAGGCCATTCTGGCCCGAGACTATCCAATTATCCTGACAGTTAATTTTCTTTCAGCGGTGCTTGTACTGGCAGGCACCTTTGTGTCTGACGTGCTCTACATGGTAGTGGACCCGAGGATCCGGTTATAATGAAGACATATACAAAAAATTCCTTGCAAAATAGTAGGACAGAAGAATCCATTACTGTTCCAAGAAAAACCCGTTTTCAGGAATCCTGTGGATTACTTAAGAAAAATAAACTCGCTTTTGTAGGCCTTCTAATTTTTGTCCTCTTCTTCTTCACTGCATTTGCAGGCCTAATACTCACCTCCGGCACCGAGCCTTACTTTGATCCCTCCACGATAAGACTCCAGGAAAAACTTCGACCCCCGCTCTCTAATCCAAATCTAAAGACCTTGCACCCTAAAGAAACACCTAAATTAGGACTGTATCTACTTGGGACCGATGATCTCGGGAGGGATGTGTTTGCCAGGATGTTACAGGGTGCCTGGGTATCCCTTACAGTAGGGTTTGTTGCTGTGGGAATTGCAGTACTTATAGGAATATTTCTGGGTGGGATAGCAGGCTATTTTGGGCAAAACCATATTTTTCTTGATCATATCCTGATAGCTTTACTATTGTTCACCGGGGCAGTATTGCTTTTTATGGGGGACAGCTACCTGGGTTTAATCTTTCTTGTCCCAGGCATTGCCTACATTATTTATATCCTTCTGCTGAAAAAGAGATCAGTGAAAAAAACTCAGTCAATATGGCTGCGGATGCTTCACAAAAAGGCCATCTCTGTTGACACCCTGATAATGAGAGTGGTGGATATTATGTTGTGCTTCCCAAGTTTTTTCCTGATCCTCACTGTAGTCGCCCTACTCCCTGCAAGCATCTACAATATTATGATTGTCATTGGCCTGACGAGCTGGATGGGCACCACTCGCTTTGTGCGGGCTGAATTTCTCTCATTAAGAGAGCAGGATTTTGTGACCGCTGTCAAGGCCCTTGGGATCAGTAACCTTCGGATTATATTTCGTCACATGGTGCCTAATGCTATTGCGCCAGTGCTGGTGTCTGCCACAATTGGCATTGCCACGGCTATTCTAACAGAAGCAGGTCTGAGTTTTCTTGGATTTGGCGTTCCACCCCCTTATGCCACGTGGGGTAATATACTTTCTGATGGAAAACGTTTCATTTTTGATGCACCCTGGCTCACCTTTGTTCCAGGACTTGCCATCCTGATCGTGGTGCTCTCATTTAATCTGTTTGGCGAGGGCTTGCGAGATGCGCTTAACCCCAAACTCAGAGAGAGGTATTGATGCTTTCCGTCCAGGATCTCAAGGTTTATTTCCAGCTCGATGGAAGTGTGTCCCGAGCGGTTGATGGGGTAAGTTTTGATATCGCTAAGGGGGAGACAGTCTGTCTAGTTGGAGAATCGGGGTGCGGAAAAAGTGTATCTGCCTTAACTATTCTGGGGATTATCCCGCAACCTCCTGGTAAAATTATGGGCGGCGCAGTGCTATTCAATGATCAAAATCTCCTGGGTTTGAGTGAAGAAGAAATGCAGAAGATTCGTGGAAATCACATATCCATGGTCTTTCAAGAGCCTATGACCTCACTAAATCCAGTATTTACCATACAGGACCAAGTCCAAGAGGCCATCACGGTCCATGAAAAAGTGCCTGAGAAAGAGTTACAGCAAAGATGTATTCAACTCCTTAAAGATGTGGGTATCGCATCCCCTGAGGAGCGCCTTAAAGATTACCCGCATCAGCTCAGCGGTGGGCAGAAACAGCGGGTTATGATTGCTATGGCATTGGCATGCAATCCTGATCTGGTAATTGCTGATGAGCCAACCACTGCCCTTGATGTCACCATTCAGGCGCAGATCCTGAATCTATTTGAAGAGCTTCAAAAAAAGCGGCGAATGTCTCTTCTCTATATTACTCATGACCTTGGGGTGGTTGCAAATATTGCCGATCGTATATACGTGATGTATGCAGGCATTATTGTTGAGCAGGGCACAGCAAAAGAAATCTTTCATACTCCATATCACCCTTACACGCAGGGGCTTCTTGCATCACTGCCGAGTCCAATAAAACGGGGGAGCATGCTTCACAGCATCCCGGGTACAGTGCCAGACCCTGCATACAAGCCGAGCGGCTGTCCCTTTCATCCCAGATGTGATTTTGCTATTGATACGTGCAGGTTCGAATTTCCTGAGATGTGTGATTACGGCAAGGGACACCTGAGCCGTTGCCCGGTGCTTTATTCAGTTGAGAACTAAGGGCCGTTTACCTATTTTACCAATGACAAATGACAAATGACAATTGACCAATGACTATTAGTAACACCATACTTAAGGCAAAAGGAATAAAAAAATATTTCCCGGTGCGCAGGGGATTTTTCCAAAATGTCATAGGTTGGATCAAGGCCGTTGATGGAGTGGATCTTTATATAGACAAGCAAAAAACATTGGGTCTGGTTGGAGAGAGCGGATGTGGTAAATCCACAATTGGCCGACTTATTTTAAAGCTTTTAGAACCGGATAAAGGCAAGATCATTTATCAGGATAAGGATATCAGCAGCCTTTCTCAGGATGAAATGAAGCCTTTGCGCAAAGAGATGCAGATCATTTTCCAGGACCCTTTTGGTTCTTTAAACCCGCGGATGACCGCTGGACAATCTATTGAAGAAGGCCTGCGAACATTGCCAATAAAAGGACATCATGAGCGAAAGCGGCGTATTATAGAACTCCTAAATATGGTAGGTATTGCCTCTTCAGGCGCTGATCGCTACCCCCATGAATTCAGTGGTGGTCAGCGCCAGCGCATCGGCATAGCCAGGGCCTTGAGCGTTAACCCCTCATTAATAATATGTGATGAGCCAGTATCGGCACTTGATGTATCTATACAATCCCAGATTATTAACCTTCTAAAAGAGTTACAAAATACCCTGGGTCTCAGTTATCTCTTTATTTCCCACGACCTTAATGTCGTTGGTTACATCAGTGATATGGTTGCTGTAATGTATCTTGGTCATATAATGGAATATGCACCAACAGAGGAAATTTATAATAATCCTTTACATCCATATACACTCGCATTACTTTCTGCTATCCCCGA
>JAFDHR010000223.1 GCA_019308645.1 Deltaproteobacteria bacterium | reverse complement strand
TCGCTCTCGCTCAGGCGAGGCGGGCGGGTTAATCCCTGGCCCAGACCTGATTTATAAGCAAAAGTTCCAAAAACTAATATCCTGAAATATTACAGCGACAATAGCTTATTCCAAGCAAGTCGCATCAGGGCGGGCCTGTCAATCTTGTCAAAAAAGTTCCCCGACATGTCGGGGCTAAGTTCATTCAAAATGAAACTGTACGGTAATTTTGCATTCTTTCCCTTTAAACTTGAGACAGCGACTGAGATCTGGAGTTCGGGTATATTTAAGCCCCATTGCGTCAAACCATCCCTCGATTCTCTCAAAAATCCCGCATTCGTAATCTGGAAGGAGCCCTAATTTCTTCATACCTTCGTGAGCAAAGCAGTCCAAGAAGTCAAAAATTTGCAAGTCATTACCAGGGTAACTGATTTGAACGGAGATAAAGTTTGGAAAGAAGACCTGTTTTCCTATCTCAAACAATTCCTGGTATTCCTCAATATCTTTCGGGGGTGGTGCTTCGACCATTTTCATCAAACGCCCGAACTCAATCTGCCCCAACTTTCTGCACACCCTAAGATTCATGGGGCTTGCCTCAGCCATGCCAAACTTCGCCGCCGCCTCGCCATACCAAAGTGCGTCATGTGTCATCCAGTTTTTAATCAGGATGTTTCTCAGCTGATCTTGATTTATTGTACATAATACCATTATTATTTTCCTCTTCGTAAAAAGATGATCTTAACGGGGGGACTGACAGGTTGGCGGCATGGAGAAGTTAAAGAAGGTCATTAATAATGGTAACGGCATTGCACAAAATCGATTCTGTTCTGTCCTGCTACATAAACCAACCGATGCTCTTGTGTGATTCGACGAGACCAAACACCCGATCCGAGAAACTTCAAAGACTCTGGTTTGCCAATACCCTGAAAAGGATCTCGCATAACCGCCTCGATTAATTGGAAGATTCGAAGCGCTGTCCGACGGTCCGTATCAACCCAGTAACGTAAATCCTCTCTAAACTCAGGTTGAAATATAGCTTCTCGCTGTTCAGTATTTCGCGGTCGCCTACTCAAGGCCGACCTCCTCACGAAGCTCATCGATGGTTTGTGGTGTTCCGGTTCCTTTCCGGACTCTTTCAAGTCCGGAGGTAAGTCTCTCTGCATTGGTAGGGGACCGAAGCAAATGAGCCGTCTCAAGAATACCGGCCAACTCGTCAGCTGCTATCATGGCGACATCTTCACTGCCACGCCGCTGAATAATTACCACTTCGCGGTTTTTTGCGACCTCATCAATTAACGAAGCTAAACGTGCGCGGGCATGAGTATAGGTTGTTTGAATTGCCATATATACCTCCTTATTACATGTACAGGCATACTGTACAAAGTATGGACCCATATGTCAACCGCTACAAGCAATTTGTTTTAAGGATATTGCAAACGGTAGAGGTAAGCGGCCAGGCAGGCCGAAGCTGAATCCTTTTACGCATAAACTGCTCTTACAAAGGTACAATAGTTCAAAAGCCGTATGGTTTGCCTGGCCATGTTCACCGATTGGTGAGGGAGTGTATTTACTCGTTAAGCAGTTTCCGCTCGATGTTGTTCGACAAACTCCGCAAGGCTGTTGAAGTGAAAATCGATCCGGGTGTCTCTTGGCGGAGGCATAGTAGCACCCCATCCCTCCTGATCATGGCGTCGATCAATCCATGCAGTAGCTAACCCGAACTCGGTTGCTGGAATATGGTCATGGAACAGGCTTTGGGCTGTATGCAGGATGTCCGATCTGGAAAAACCCTTGGCCTGTAGCTGACTCAGCATGTATGTAAAGTTTTTTGGATTGGGTTTGTACGAACCAATATCCTCAGCGGTATAGATTTCGTCAAACTCTACCTTCAATCGTTTGTTACTGCCCGCGAAGCTTACTCGATCTACATTTGACAAAATCACAAGTATGTAATATTGCTTCAGATAGCTCAGCGAATCAGTGGAATCTGGAAACGCGGGCCAATCTGGAACAGTGTGTCCGAACTTTTCCGCTTCTGTATCTATAATATCGACACCCCAGTCGGTAGCCAATTTTCTGTACACTACAGAAAGCAGATCTGAATATCGCATATTTGGGGTTTCATCTTGCTGAGCAGACTCATGCTCAGCAAACGCTGCTAATACTTTATCTCTTTCTTTAGATCCGCCCGCTTTATCTGCTAGCGGCCTTAAGGCGTCAAATATCCCCGTCTCCCAATCTATAAGGGTTCCATAGCAATCAAATGTTAATACCTTGTAATCCGAAAGTTTCATTCAAGGTCTCAATTACAGAAGTGAGTACCGGACTCCCTCGTTGGAGATCACCTGTCCCTATGGAGCTGAAAGTCCTGACATTGTCGAAGGGCGCAAGCGGGATAGCAATCAGGTGGATTGATGGTTTAATTACTTAAGCCTGCTCCCATTCACTTACCGGACTCTTGAGCAAGCATATTGATCGTGTCTACGAATAGTGTCACAATAGGGCCTATGGCCAGACTACCTCCCATCAGAAGACCAACCGATGCAGTTTCTATAAGCTCTTCACGCGTGGCGCCAGCTTCAATAGCTTGCGCAGTACGGGCAGAAATACAGTATTCACAGCGAGTGGCTATAGCGATAGCAATACACATTAACGTCTTAGTCTTCCGGTCCAGAGCTCCTGGTTTGAGAGCAGTTTCATTGAGATTTCCAAATGCTTTTAGGGTCTCTTTGTCGACCCTGGCAAATCCTTCAAGTGCGCTTTGCAAACTTTCCAGAAATTTTTTTGGATCTTCTAACATTTTAAGCTCCTCCTTCTTTTTGGTTTAATGGGTGACCTCTTTATTTTTTATAAAAATTGAATGCATGAACGGAAATTCTTTCTGTATTTCTGTGTTTTGTATACCCAATTCACTGAGCATTAATTTTATCTCATTTAGCAAATATGATGCTCTGATTGAATTGAAAAAACCATTTTTAATTGGAATCCAGTAAAGCCACCAAACTCTTCTCAGGTCATATATATACAGCATTCCACCTTTATTAACCGCACTATACAAATTAACTACTGCTTTATCAGGATTGGTCCAATGATGAAGCGAATAAGTAGAATAAACCAAATCAAATTCGCCTAATGAATGGATGAACTTTTCATCTTCGACATCACCGACAACAAATTTAATGCGATTATCCAATTTATTTTCAGCGACATATTCTCGCCCAACTGTAACCATATCTGGTAATAATTCTAAAGCAGTTATCTCAACTTCAGGATAAGTTCGGGCGATTTCAACCGTCAGAACACCAGGCCCTGCGCCAACCTCAAGATACTTGCCTTTGATATCAAGAGATTGAAGGTTCGCTAGGAATGCTTTGTATCTCATCATAGATTTCTTCGGACTCTCAGCATAATTTCTAGCGTCATCGATGCTAGAAAAGAATTCATCTTGCTTGGATTCAGTTACTCTTTTAAACATAGGTAAGTCCCTTATTATTCCCTTTTGGCTTTATTATTGGAAAGCCATAAAGGGAGACGTTGATCCTAAAACGACCTATCAGCACATGATAAAGAATATATTTACATTAAAACCATGGCCTAAAATTGGAAAAACAATAGCATATCATGCTAAGTGCTGAGTGAGCAATCGCAAAGATTATCCCTAAATCCGAGATTGGTTTTATGCAAATTGGTGTGTCTTGGCGTTTCAGCCTGAAAAACAATCTAAAGATCAAAAATATGTATCGCTTTTAATGCATTTGGCCCATCTCTTTATTTTCATGACTATTAGACACCCTCGGCATGCACTTTGGGCACACCAGTCCACTTGAAGGCTTTAAAAAGCTGCTTTCTGTAATGTATACTAAGTATTTGCAAACTCCCATATCCTGAGGCGAATGTCAGCAAAGAGTTGGCAAAGACCTCTTCTAACTTTTAAGAAAACCTGCCCGCCATGGAATACGATCTTACCGGCTATCTGATACAATCTCCATCGTATGGTTTGAACCTGGTGTCGATGCCATGAGGTAGCCATGGTCTTTAAAATAAATAACCGAAAAATATTATAGGCTAAGGTGCCAATCCTAAAGAAGATGGCATTGGCCTCAAACTGCCCACATGGCATCCTTTCCATACCAAAGCCTATCTTTAATTCCTTTATCCGGTTTTCACTGCAATCCCCTCTCTGGTTGTACCACTTTACCACATCCTCTGCCGATTCCATCCTATTGGTGGCTATCACAGTATACTTTACACTCATCTTTTCTTCAGCAAACAGATTACCTTGAAAGGCTTTGCGTATAACAATAAGACGGAAGGCCTTTTCGGTCTTGTTCATGGAGTGGATTGTCTCTGCGATATAGCCATTCTTATAGGGTACCCAATCCTTATCAGGTATTGCCCCTATAGCCTCCACTACCGCTTCATCAAGATCAGCTCCTATGGCAAACTCAATACCCTCCTGCTCACAGTAGTTTATAATATCAGCCTGATAAGCTGCACTGTCAGATCTCAAAAAGGCGATCCTTTTTCCTTTGGGCATCTGGCTTACACAATGCTTTATAAAGGCAAGATTTCTGGTTGCAGGGGCTACATTACCCTCTCTGAATTCATCTCCCAGAACCAGACCGTTTTCTGCTATATGGCCTACTATTGGCATATATCCCTTAAATCCTTTATAGG
>JAFDHR010000222.1 GCA_019308645.1 Deltaproteobacteria bacterium | reverse complement strand
GCAGCTAAGATAGATTCATCAAGAAGCTCTAACTGCTTCTTAGTCACTTGTGTGAAGGCCTTTTGATCCGCAATCTGGATTTTCTTTGACCCTCTTACGGCAATCGCCTTCAATTTTTTGGAGCCCATGACAGCGCCCACACCGCATCGACCGGCCGCCCGATGAAGGTCATTCATAATGGCAGCATATTTGACCAGATTTTCTCCAGCTATGCCAATACTGGCAACATTGAATGTCTCACCTAATCTTTCTTTAAGCAGTTTAGTCGTTTCTGAAACATTCTTACCCCAAAAATCGGTAGCATCTCTGAGTTCGGCCTTTCCATCATCAATCACGAGATAAACCGGCTTTTCGGATGCGCCTTCGAAAATGATGCCGTCAAAACCTGAATGCTTGAGGTCAACGCCCCACCGACCCCCTGAATTGGACTGGGTCCAGATATTGGTCAAAGGAGATTTCGTAACAACGCTATAGCGGCCGGCACTAGGAGAGGCGGTTCCGGTCACGAGACCGGACATAAAGATAAGCTTATTTTCCGGCCCTAAAGGATCTATTCCTGGTCTATTTTCATCAAATAAATATTTACTGGCTAACCCCCGACCACCTAAAAATTTCTTTGCCATCTCTTCGGGAATTTCTTCTTTGAGGATTTTTCCCTCTGTTAAATTCACTCTTAAAATTTTTCCCATCAACCCAAACATTTTTTCACCTCCCTAAATCGCATAGTGCGTGGCATCATGTTGTTTTGCTCCATACTCTTTACCCTGTGCACAACTACCTTTTGCGCTCAAATGCCAAATTGAGCCTTCAGGTCCTTGTGCATGACCTTGAACGATTGGAATTCCTCCACTTCCAATTCATCAGGAAATTTATCACTTACCTCACCCGCAAGGGCCACGAGCCTGATAGCCGCTTGAGTAGCGGCCGCAAGCTTTGCCGCTTTCTTTACGTTGAAGGGAACGAGTTTCAGTTTCAAAGTAGCGATCTCTTTAACCACGTTAAGCTCTTTTCTCAATATCTTTTTCCATCGCTCATACTCGGCTTCAAGCACATAATCCCCGGTTCTTCCAACTTCAGCAGGGACGATTCTTGATGAATGGCATTCGCCATGCCATAGATCCATGAAAACAAAAACATCGTCTTCAAACCCGGCCTCAGGATTTGCCTTAAAGACCAGAACCACTGATCCCTCCCAGGTCCTTGCGGCAGCCTTGTATCGGTCATCCCCTTGTATCTTATTTTCGAATTCAGAGGCCCATTCAGGTGTGCCAATGATGTAAGGTTGGGGCTCCGATTTTTTTCTTTCTTCAACCAGCCTGGCATAATTCTCATCCCATTCTTTGGTCCCGGCTTGATACATGATGTAACCTCCTTATAGTTATAATCCATGAACCCTATCATATTTTTACCGTCACTATCAAGAAATAGAAAGGCCACAAAGTCCAGGGTAACGTCAAAGTTAAGGGAGTGTCTCTTCTTTTGCTTTATTTCGTAATTGCTCAAAATCCTGTGGAAATTTACTGCTTTATTAGGGCATGGGTATCTTTTTTTGCTTATGCCCTTAAATATAACTTAAGATTAGTTGTCGTTTTCCCGACATGTCGGGAGATAATATAGACGGAGCATATGATTCTAAGGACAAGTTGCTATTACCCAATTTTGAAACGACATGGCAAGGCACCCTATTAAGAAGGGCATAACAAAAAAAGACACCCATGTCCTTGCTTAAATTATTGAGCAGATATTTTATTTCCTTAAACAAGTCTCTGTATGGGGCCTCTTCAAAATAGTGTATTTCCGACCAATCAATAGAATCTATTTCTAAAGCCTATATACACCATTTTGACCCTAAACCTTAATGCCTCTACCTTAGAACATTGCCTATTTATTAAGCATTTTCGACATAATATATTCTGCTATAGCGGTGATAGTTAGGCTCGGATTCACCCCAAGATTAACCGGGACATTGGAGCCGTCCACCACGAATAGATTGGGATAACCGTGGACTTCTCCGTTAAAATCAACCACCCCCTTCTCAGCTGTTTCACCCATAACACAACCCCCCAGGATATGTGCGGTCGTGGGTACATCAAAAAGGACCTCTGGCCATGAACTCAAGGGTTGGCCATTGATTTTTTCACCCATGTGTCTGGCAATTTTATTGGCAATGGGAATATATGACGGGACTTTTCTGGTACCAGGCGCCAGTTCGGAATTCATACTCCGCTTTCCTAAGCGCCACCAGCGCCGCCTGTAATCAAAGCGCATGTGATTTTCTTCCTTTTGCATAACAAGGAGAATGGACGTTCGAGCGCCCCACCCTAAAGGCCATAAAGTTGTAAGAAAGGCCCACGGATGTAGAAAGGCATTTCCAAGGAATCTTACAACACGAGGGATCCCTCCACCGCCATCCGTGAGCAAGGTTGTAAGGCTCGCCATAACATCGGAGCCTTTATTAAACCGCACAACTTCAACATGAGTATTTTCATCTGGATAAATCCCTGATGTAATTGCGATTTGATCGGAATAATCAGCGTGCCTGTCATTGGCCTTTACCCCAAGGATTGCTTCGGAGTTTGTGCGGATGAAATCTCCCAATTTATCGGAAAGACCGGGTAAAAGACCTCTGCGTTTGCACTTAAGAAGCAGTTTTACAGATCCCATGACCCCGCCACTGAACACAACACCGCGAGCCTTAAAAATCATTTTCGGATGAAGAAGGCTGGTGGATTTTTTGGCATAGACTTCATAACCATTTTCCGATGGGCGAACGCCAGTCACCTCTGTTTCGGGAAAAATTTCGACACCATATTTGTGTTCTGCCAGGTATAGATAGTTCTTATCTAATGTGTTTTTGCTGCCAACAGGACATCCGATCATACAGGCACCGCAAAAGGTACAACCAGTTCTTTCCGGACCTTCTCCATCAAAATAGGGATCGGGCACAGTCTTATCCGGTTCACCGAAAAATACCCCCACATCGTTGATATGGAACGTATCTTCCCCGCGGATCTCTTTGCCGATTTCTGCCAAAATCCTGTCCGCCTTTCCCACCTGGGGACTGGGGTTTACCCCTAACATGCGCCGGGCCACAGCGTAAAAAGGCGCTAATCTGGCCTTCCAGTCGCCCGGACCCCATTCTTTCTTTTCAAAAACCTCATCTGGCGGCACGAGTAGCTGGTTGCAATAATTGAGACTTCCGCCACCGACACCAGTGCCATGAAGAATAAAAACATGTTTGAGTAACGAAAGAACCCAGATACCATAAAGCCCTAACTGAGATATCCATAAATTTTTACGAAGATTCCAATTGGTATGGGGAAAGTCTTTAGTGCCATAGCGTTTGCCTTTTTCCAAAACTATTACCTTGTAACCTTTCTCAGCCAAACGCAATGCGGAAACACTTCCTCCAAAACCTGATCCAATAATGACATAATCGTACATTATTTCTCCTTTGCTATGCATAAACATTTCCTAACGTTCAAAAGCCGAGTCGCAATATTTATTTTTTTGGGTAAAATATTTAATGTTTAATAAGGCATGCCCATATTTCTAGAGTTTTGTGGGTTTGATCAAGAACTATTGTTAAGTTTTTTATTCAGAAAAGCGGCAAGCCCCTTCTCGTGATCTTTTGAATAGGTTGTAAGGAGAAACTGATCTGTGTCCATATAGATACCTGCTCTATCAAGAGCAGCGGTTATAGTGGTTATGGCCTGTTTTGTCATAGAAACGGGTATAGGTGGTTTTTTGAGAATCTTCTCACCCAGAGCTATCGCAGTTTCCATAGTTGATCCATCCGAAACTACCTCTTCAGCAAGACCCCATGTCAGACATTTTTTTGCTGGCACCTGCTCGCCTAATAAAATCATTTGCTTGGTCTTAGCAGGCCCTATAAGATGAAGTAATCGAGGAATGGAGCCCCAGCTATAATTTAATCCCAGTTCAATCTCAGGTATACGCATGAATGCAGACTGTCCCATGATGCGAAAATCACAGGAAATTACGAGTGAAACCCCACCTCCCACACAAAATCCCTCGACAGCTGCAATGGTAACCGGCTCCGTTTCTTCCCAGGCACGACAGGCACGCGGTCCCAATACGACTCGTTCTCTCCGTTCATCCATAGTCCCACGTACCATTTTTCGTACCTCTGGGTCCTTAAGGTCCAAACCTGCACTGAAAACGCCTGAAGCTCCTGTCAGAATAACAACACGGATACCTGGATCATCCTGAAAACTCAAAGCGACCTCTCTGAGCTCTCTGAGCATACGCACAGATAAGGTATTTAATGATTTCGGTCCGTTCAAAGTCACCGTGACCAGAGATCCCTCTCTTTCAATGATCAGTTCACGATATTTCATCTAAAACCTCCATCTTGATCAATGCCTGATATAACAATCATCCACCCTGCCCTGTTCTATAAAGTAACAAATAATAAGCTGGCGAGTTCAGCAGCTTTCCGCTTTGAGCTCATTTAGTCTTCAGCCCTTTCGGACCGGGCCCGTCTGGGAGCTGGTGGGAAATACAGAGAGAAAATAGTCCCACCTGAGTGATAACAATCTTCTTTGTTTGGCGCAAATGCTGATCCTCCCAGGACAAATATCACTTTCTTTGGGTATAAATCGACACCTTGAAGACGCCATGTCTATCTTGAAATTATACCGCTCGGAGAAAATTTTCATACGTAACAAGTCCGCCCCCTTCCCCCCTGCATTAAAATGATATGGTCTTTTCGAGGAATAAACCATCGTATCTTGGGTTGCAAAAAAACCTTCAAATATTCGTCTCTGAGCTTCTTCTATAATGCCAATACCATAGTCATGCACCACCAACTCGGAACCATTCCATTTTTTTTGGACAATAATTTCTATCTTCCCCTCATCAGGAGTATTTTCTATGGCATTTTTTATCAGGCCATCAATCACCTTTTGTAAAGGATCCGAAGGCATATATATGGGCGGTGTAGGAACAAGGTTGCTTATAATTTCAACCTGACGGTGTGAAAATAATGGTTTGCTATAGTCAAGTCTTTCCTTGACATATTCATCCAGAACAATTTCTTCTTGTACGATTTCCTTGGGTCCAAATATTTCTTCAATGCGTTTTCTAACTCGCTCAACTATGGGAACATCTCCTGCCTCCTCAGCAATAAGGCTCTCCAATTCATCGGTGTACTGATCGAGTATCATGGAAAGGAGACCATAGGTCTTGTGTTGCTTATCCCGCATTATATCTTCCACCTCGTACTCAATATCCTTTATGCGATCCAGATTCCTTTGGGCCCTTTCTATGGATGACTTCCATGTCTCTTCAGGAAGAGCTGTCAATTTCCTTGTCAGTATATTTAAAGAACTAGCCAGGATTGCGACAGGTGTCTTTAATTCATGGGACAGATGGTTGATAACATTGTCTTTTGCCTTGTTCAAGCTTGTAACTTCCTTGTATGCCTTTTTTAGCTCATTAGAAACCCTGGCATTTTCAATGGAAAGGGCAACGGTCCCTCCTATCATACTCAGTAGATCAACATCTGTGTTATCAAAAACCCCTTCTTTTTTATTAATGGCACATAAAACCCCGACAATTCGATCACTACTTCTCAAAGGTACATCCAGCATATTACGGGAATCATATCCAAGTTGCTCATCCACCACAGAATAATAATTCGGGTCTTTGGAGGTATCAGAAACGATGACTGGTTTACCGGTTTCGATGACTTTACCTGATATACCTTTATCTGCAGGAAAACGAATCTCTTTTGCCCTTTTTTGGGTAGCTCTATCCTCATATGCCGTTCCTAAAAAAAAGAGCTCCTTCTTCTCCTCATCAAGCAATATGACAATCGCTCCATCCACATTCAGGAGAAGTTTAATCTCACTGCTAAT
>JAFDHR010000221.1 GCA_019308645.1 Deltaproteobacteria bacterium | reverse complement strand
TTTTTTAGCCAGCGGAATGATGGATCATGTTACAGGAAATACAATAGATATAAACGCAGGAAGCTATATAAGGTGAGGCCTTTGATTTACTGCCATGGCATCCGGGGATATAAAGGGGGATGTTGGTTCCAAAACGATTTATGAAATACAGCTCTTGTATCTTAAAAATCTTATAAATTAGGGCTTCGATGGAAGTCTTTTTAAGTTCTGTTTTTGGAAAAAAATCTGACTTTTATTAAGCTGATAAGTCGCTTTGGAACCAACGTACCCTTTTAAAGAGAGATTCTCTTTATTAATAGGCGTTGCATCAGCAAGCTTGTCCTTGGTGATTATCCCCTTTTCAGCCAGTAGCCCTATCGATGCTTCAGTTTTAAACATGCTTGATATGGATATCCTCGATGCTTACCATCTCTTTAAGGTCAGTGGTGTTGCCGTTATTGTTTCTTATTTAAATATTTAAGGACGTCCCGCTTTACTCCTTCGTTTTGCGAACGGCGGGACTTAGTGGCACGACATCCCGACCACAATCCCGACCACAAAAGGTCGGGACTAAAGCCGTGGCTTTCTGCGGTCGGGGTAAAGCCGTTCATTTCATAGTTCCCGGAACGCTTGCCCGCCTCAGGCGTGGCTTTCTGACTCATCAAAAGGCAAACGGAGACTTGATCCCATTTCGCATAAGTTCATTCAGAAACTACGTCCCCTCTCATTAGTTAATAGTTAAGGTTTAACCGCCGTAAGTCTGGCGGGATTTCCCGCCTATGGAGGGCTTGTCCGCCTATGGAGGGTTTGACCCCAATTTCACTTAATCGAAAGCACCATGACGTCCTGCGCCGCTAAGAAAGCGACTGGCGCCTTGGGCAGTTTCACCACTTTGAATCGTCGAAAGGCCATGCCGGAACTCATTTCGCATTGCTTCTTGAACAGAAAGCCCCCATTGTTCATAGGCAGAGCGCCGGTCGCTTAAAAGACATGTCTGCGGGAAATTAGCAATATTTTGGGCAATGGCCTCAGACTCAGCCCGTGAGGTGCCTGATTCAACTACGCGGTTGGCTAGCCCTATGCGCTCGGCTTCCTCAGATCTTACGGGGCGCCCGGTCAGGATCATGTCCAATGCATGGGAAAGACCGATAAGCCGGGCGAGACGCACTGTGCCACCATCCATTAAAGGGACCCCCAACGCCTGCAAAATACTCCGAAGACAGCATCCCGTTCCATCACACGAAGATCGCACCACAGAGCAAGCTCAAGGCCTCCAGCGACCGCGTGACCTGCCACAGCTGCAATGACGGGTTTATCCAGTTGCATACGAGTGGGCCCCATGGGACCATCGCCGTCTTCTTCGACACGATTGGGCTTTCCCCCAGCCATGGCCTTTAGATCTGCTCCTGCACAGAAACAACCTCCGGCTCCGGAGAGAACTGCCACACGAGCCTCCTTGTCCGTCTCAAAATCACGAAATGCATCGGCGAGTGCCTCTGCCGTGGGTCGATCAACAGCATTTCGAAACTCAGGACGATTGATAACAATCGTGGTCACCGTCTCCTTTTTCTCTACAAGAACTCGCATCTTTTTCCTCCATCCTAGCCTAACTTGCTCTCATGTGCTTTTGGTAATATAAATGAATTGCTTCTGAAAATCCTCTCTCATCTCTCACTACAGAAGGTTAGGGTTATGCTCCCGTTTTACCAACAACCTACTGAAAATAAGTGACATTTAGTCTATTAAATATCTGATATCTGCCTATTGTCAAGTCAAACATCATCCAGGCTCCCATTTCTGGTTTACAACTAACCGGTTTTCTCGACTAAAGTAACAAGAAGAAAAAAGTACAATATACGGTGGTATTGAAAGCATAGGCAGCGTTGCATGTTTCTGCTATCATAACCCAAACTGCCTCCGAATACTCTCCAATTCAGTTTGAAAGCGGAATTGCGCCGAAGCCAACCCGCCTTCGCTTTTGGAGCTACGGCGCGGTTCACCTCGCCATTCATCCCTGTAGCAAGCTACAGGGTATTCTGGCGAAGGCGAATAAAATCAGATAAAATCTCTTAAACTCACTTAGCAAGACTGTGTACCATAAAGATGCACAAGAGATGAGTGAAGAATCCTATCATGACACCATTAATCTATATCAAAAAATGTGAAGAGGTTAGAAGAAAGGTTTTGCAAGGGTTCCCCTGGGATGGAAAATTTGTTTTGGCAGGTTTACCCGCCGTCTGTCGGGAGGGCTTGTCCGCCTATGGCGGATTTGACCCCAAATTCACTTCCAACTCATACAGGCTCTCTTCCTGCTCATGTTCCTCGATAGCTCCTGGATTGGTCTGGCGCATTCTATCAATTGCCTTGTGAGCGGGCATACCTTTGGCAATCCAGTACGCTGCTCCCATAGTGCCTGTCCTTCCAGATCCTCCCAGACAATGGATTATGACATTAGCTTCAGCCTTATTCATAATCTCCAGGAATGCTTTAAACTGTTCCATGGTAGGCGCTGTGAAATCTCTAACAGGAATCGAGTGCCACGTAAAACCTAAATCCTTGGTTTTTATTTTGTCATAAAGTGTCCACTGCTGATTTTCATCAAGGAGAGAAATTATGGTCCTGAAGCCTTGTTGGAATAGTTTCTCAAGCTGATCATCCGTGGGATTGCCGCTCCCTAACACCTTATTTTCATCTATCCACCATTGGGCCATAGCGGCTTTCTCCCCTATCGGATGTTACCCTCTTGTTCCTTCATTGCCTTTACGTTTCGAGTTATTCAATATAGCGTGTCGAAGCGAAGCGGAGATCCCTCGGGGTCGGAGTATAGCATAGATCCCGCTATCGGGGCTCAGTTAAATTGTCATTGATTTTATTTAACCGGGGTCAACAACGTCTTCATTGTGTCAAAGCATCACCCCTTGACGAATAACTGGTAGCTACTGTATTCTAAGACCGTACATTACACCTGAAAGGAAATACTATGACCGATATTTGTGTTGTGATCAAAACCGGGGCTGCTATTTTGGAATTACGGAAGCAAAAGGGACGCATCGTTAATTTTCACGATTAAAGACATGAGCCCGATATTATAATTAAAAGGAGTAGCCATGGAAAAGTCGCGGGATGTTATATTAGAAAATGCATTTGAGTCTGCGCTAAACTACGAGAGAAAATGTACAGGGTGTGCCCAGACCACCATTGCTGGCATCTTTGAGGCCTTAGGCATCGAAAATGATGATGTATTTCGCAGTGCAAGTGGGCTTGCAGACGGGTTGGGACTAACAGGAGATGGAGCCTGCGGTGCACTTATTGGAGGTGCAATGGTCATAGGTTATCTCTTTGGCAGGAAAAAGAAAGACTTCTCTGACATGATGAAACCCATGACTTCCTATATACTGACCAAAAGACTGCATGATAGATTTGTTGAGAAATACGGGAGATGCAGATGCTATGACATACAGAAGAGCCTCATGGGCAGAACGTTTAATCTATATAACCCATCTGAGCTGAGGCAAGCCACTGAGTATGGTATGATTGATCATTGTTCAAAGGTCGTTGGCACCTCTGCCAGGCTCGCTACAGAGATAATAATAGACGAGATGGATCGCCAGAAAGACAAAAAATAAAAGAAGGTGGCTATGGTACAGGGTTTATGAAAGACAAGGAAAGGGTTATGTAATAATGTAATCCATGAAGATTTATTGCTCAAGGTTTACCCGCCGTCCGTCGGGCGGGCTTGTCCGCCTATGGCGGATTTGACCCCAAATTCATTACAAATTCAGTTAATCCTCATTTGCGGCTGACACAGTCCGCCGGTTTGTGCCTCTCGCGCATCTCATCCCGCAGATCCAGTATGGCATGAGACAACGCTCCGAGCTTCGGGAATCTGACCCGCCGCTTCACCTTGCGCCACTGGAGCCGATGCCAGAACTGCTCGTCACGGTTAAACTGATAAATGAGTTCCTGATTGCGTTGTAACATGGTCTCCTTTACCTCCATCTGAATGAAAGGCCTCACCTGTCAATCAAATTTGTAACCATAATTAGACTCTGGCAACCTCTCCAAATCCCTCAACCCTGGGAGGCCTTTGTTCGGCAATCCATAGGTCTAATTTTGCCTGCATGTATAACCAGCTTTCAGGGGATGTCTTTGTTGCCTTACTTACCCTCACTGCCATTTCCGGACTCATTGATGCTTTGCAATTAATTAAGGCCGACAGTGTCTTTCGAGTGACTCCCAAGCGTTTTGCCGCTTCCGTAACTGTTAAACCAAGAGGCTTAATAACATCCTCTCGTAAAATTTCTCCAGGATGGGTAGGTTTTCTGATGTCAGTCATTGAAAGCCCTCCTCTTATTTATGATAATCTCGATAATCAACGGCCACAGCATCAGGGCCATCAAACTGAAACGTGACTCGCCAATTGCCGGTAACCCATACTGACCATACACCTTTTTCCTTACCAGAAAGCATATGTAGTTTGTAACCAGGTAAATTCATATCCTGAGGTCTTACAGATGCATCTAAACGGTCTAAAATTCTGGCAAGTTTGGATGCGTGTTGTTGGTTAATATGGCTTCGATCATCGTTATGAAAAAATTTTTCCAAACCTTTATGCTTGAAAGATGTGATCATTCACTAAGCTCATTTTTTTGGAATAGTATAATGTATAACTTGTAACGTGTCAAGTATCATTTATGATTTTTGATACTTTGATTGACCAGGTGAAGTTTTCAGGGCAAATTTCAATAGATCGAGGGCTTGCCCGCCGTTTGTCTGGCGGAATGTTTTAGGTAAAAATGGCTGCTGTGAAGAAGTATGCACACCAATCATTATCCGTGACGCTGCCAAAGCCTCTCATTTACTGCCTAAAAGGAAGTTAAGCAATTTCTGCACGAGCGTCCCCCTTCACACCTGACCTCTGGGCAGGGTTTTTTACTTTTTTTTCCTGCACCCGAATGCCGTTTTTTTCGAGGGCAATCAGCCTTTTTTTGTATAGGTTGCCGATGCTCTTCTTGTATGTTTTTTTGCTGACGCCGAAAAGGTCGGCGATTACCTTAGGCTGGCTTTTATCGGTGACCGAGATAAACCCGCCCTGTTGTTGTAATTTGTCCATAATTTTTCGGGACAGGGCATCGATGGCTTTGTAGCCGGGCTCTTGCAGGCAAAGATCTATTTTTTTGTCGTCCCGCACTTTTCTGATAAACCCGTCAATTTCCTGGCCGATTTTTAGCGGCTGAAACACTTCGTTTTTATACAGGATGCCCTTGTGGATGCCGTTGATGACAGCGGTAAATCCCATCTTGGTTCGAGCGGAAATGAGCAGCGCCACCTTCTGGCCCTCATGAAAATCCGCCTGCTTTTTTTTCGCCAGGCCTTTTTTATGTTCAATTATTACCATTGTATGGCTCCGGCAATTGGTGCTGGTCGGTCCCCATGCTTACCGGTCCTCCATTGAAGGGGTTGGGTCTTTTTCAGTTTCATCGGTTTCAACCACCTTGTTTTCCAGCTTGCGTTGCCTTTTTTCCTCTCTCTTTTTTTCTTGGCCAATTCTTTCTAACGTTTCTTGAACTGGTAATGAGATTTTGCCATGGTGTTTCCTTTCTGGTCGGTTGCCGGATCGATAAGCTCTCCGATAACCGGGAAAAGAATCTCAGCCGGTATAATTTTAGTTTGATGCGAGCAAGCATTAAAAAAGGCATCCCCCGTTTCACAGGAGATGCCTTTAATTGCCTTAAAAAGCAAGTTAGACGACGCTCACATTGGCAGCAGCCGGACCTTTTGACCCTTGCTCAATGTCAAAGGTCACGCGCGCACCTTCACTGAGGGATTTAAAACCGGTCGCATTGATTGCGCTATGATGCACAAATACATCCGGTCCGTTTTCCTGCTCGATGAATCCAAAACCTTTGTGGTCATTAAACCACTTAACAGTTCCATTTGTCATGATATCATCCTCCTTTCGAAAAATTTCAACGTTACAAACTGAAGGATGATAGCGCTTAACAAACGTATAATTCCCACAGAAAGAAACCCTCCCGCCAATTTACAGCGGGATTTAATTGATGATAAATACTAAGCACTATTATACGTAATAGCAAGCTAAATAGTTATTTTTTATAAATATCAACACATTAGTGAAACTGGGTTCTGCCCTTGACATTTGACATTTGTTTAATTCCTGATCGGATGGAGCGATCTTTTTTTACATTTCACATGTTTCAAATCAGATCTTTTTCCAATCATATTCCTAACCGGATTTTTCGGTTTGAGATAA
This sequence comes from Deltaproteobacteria bacterium, assembly GCA_019308645.1. The sequence goes on along the minus strand of JAFDHR010000221.1, from coordinate 361 downwards.
CCCTACACAATGGTTTGCGCGAAACCAGTCTCGGATTTTGGGGATAACTTCCTTGTTGTGAAAGAGCTGATAATATGCTATGGATGCACCTGCCGCTTGGTGCCACGCAGTTTACTGCCCCGCGATGCGAGGTCTCGAGCTAAGTTCTTCCCCAGGGCGGAGACGATTCTTGGCGCACGCCAGACGCTTCCCTGAAAGGGAATGAAGGCCTCTGTCTCACGGTTGGAGGAATCAGAAATAAACGAGGTTCAAACAGCAGAAGGGAAGAATGATAACAATCAAAGATATCGATATCTCCGGGAAAAAGGTGCTCATCAGAGTAGATGTAAATGTACCCCTGGATGAAAATCTGAACATAACC
>JAFDHR010000011.1 GCA_019308645.1 Deltaproteobacteria bacterium | reverse complement strand
ACTAACTGTTGAGTGCCACAACATCGATAACACTTCTTTGTGCCATAACATCGCTAACACTTACAATATTTACTAAAGTGTATATATTTTTATCATAATTTGTATTGGAATTCATCGACCTGGGATTGGCCCAGGAAAAGCTTAAGTTTTTGTTCTTTGACATCGACAGTAGCCACAACATATTCGTACTGGAGCTCAGGCGCAACAGGAAAGATCTCGCCGAAAATATTGAGTTTTCGATCACCCCGGATCAAACGTACCAGATGATAACGCCCAGTTTTAGGTTTTGGCAGGGGGTGAACAGGAGGTCTTTCCTCTACAGGAAAAGAGAGATTGGTTCTTGCATCAACCAAGGCCTTTAAAGGAGTTTTTCCTCCGAGTTTACTGTATCGGTATCGACTATTGTGTCTGATCTCAAAGGCTAGGGAGCCTTCTGCCAGTTCATCAAAACTGCTCATGGTGACCTTTTTGAGAAATTTTTCTCCATAGTGGTCATTGAATTTCTCGACCACACCGTTTCTCCAAGGTTCCGCCATGGGGATGAACCACAGCTCAATGCCGAGTTTAAGGCATAAGCGGATCAATGCCCCCATACCGCGGGGATATCTACGGCTTCCGAAGTAGAACAGTGCATTGTCTACTTGGAGGTTTTCAGGGATGCCCAGCCGATGCCAGATGGACCAGAATGCGTTGATTATGTTCTGGGAATTTTTCCACAAAAGTGCTTCAACGCCACTTCTCCCTGTTGCTATATCAACGGCGTTCTGACTGTAAAATCGGATAGGACCTCGTAGAAAACGTGGCCCCACTAAGTCCGCTTGATGGGTTTGATTTGGCCTTCCAGAGGGCAGTACGGGATAAGGTGTCCCTTTAGGTTCATATCGACCTGTTCTCCGATGTGTCAGATCGTTTCGGGCTAGGATACGGTTAATCGTCCGCTCTGAAGGCAAGGGAGATACACCCAAATCTTCCATCTCCCAACAGATGGCTTGGGCTCCGTAGAACAGATCATTATTATAAAGATTGAGCCGAATCATTTTTACAATCTCTTCGATCTCCAGCGACGTTCTATGAGGAGTATTATTAGGCCGTCTAGAATACTCCTGACACCAAGTTGGATTATTCGGGTTGAATCGCTTGACCCATTTGTAGAGCCAAAACCTTGATTTACCAAATGATGCGCAAATGGCACTCGCACTTTCACCCTTAAGATACTTTTTTACTGCCAGCCTGCGTATGTAATTGCTGTTCATGAAATTGAATCTTATGGCTATTCGATTGTCAAAGAACTATTGTGTTATCGTTGTACTGGCACTTCGTGCTGTTATTGATGTACTGGCATTTGTCAACTAACTTCTTGTATTCGGAGATCACCTTTCTTACCTGATCCCTGGTATTCTTCAGGCTCCCTTCGTTATTTATGATGTAATCCGAAAGTAATTTCTTCTCCTCTATAGGAATCTGGGCCTTTAACCTTTTTTCTACCTCTTCTTTTGTGAGAACGCCTCGTTGCATCGCTCTCTTAATTTGAACATCTCTTGATACATAGACTAGAATAACCTTATCAAATTTTTTTTTCAACCTCAATTCAAATAAAAGGGGAATATCTACAATAACAATAGCTTTCGGGTCTTTCTTTTTAATGTCCTTAAATAAGGTGTCTCTTTTCTCAAATATCCTGGGGTGGGTAAAGCCTTCCAGGGCCTTTCGGCTCTGTGCATCAGAAAAGACAATTTCTGCAAGCTTAGAACGATTCAGGGTTCTGTCAGGAGATAGGATTCCCTGACCAAAATAGTCAACAATATCTCTCCAGGCAGGCGTGTCAGGCTCCACAACAACACGGGCAAGATAATCAAAATCAATTACATATACCCCCTCATCTTTAAACATCTCTGCCACAGAACTTTTTCCACTCCCTATACCACCTGTCAGCCCTATTATTATCATGATAAGTGCCTAAACCGGACAAGCCGGAATTGACCAAATGCCAAAGCCCAAATGCCAAACCCGCCCGCCTCGCGTTGCGAAGCATTGCGGGCAGGTGAAATCCAAATGACAAAATGACAAAACGTATTGAATCCGGCGACGGCAGGATTCATAATAGTCCAGGCTTTTACTCAATTTAGTCATTTGATATTTGACATTGACCTGCCCGCCATCTGGCAGGCGGGTTTGAAATTTGGATTTTGAAATTTGACATTGAGTCATATCCCACAAAACCTTTCTGCCCCTTTGAGCTCAAATTTATTTGTAAGGGCGGGCTCACTTATAACGTGAGTCATCTCTTCTTCAATAAGACATATAACGCACCTGCTCCCCCATCACAGGGCTTAGCAGTGACAAATGCCAGAACTATTTTTTTTAAAATTCCCCTTCTAAACCACACCGGAAGCTCCGTTTTTATGGCTGGCTGATGATTAAGAGAGCCTAACCCTCTTCCGTGAACAATAAGCACGCACCTCATACTTTTATGATAACTCTTGATTATAAATTCATCAACAACAGTTTCTGCCTCTTTTTTTGTCAAGCCATGCAGATCAATATAGTCCTGAACGGAAAATTCACCTCTCTTGAGCCTTTTCATGATCTTCGGACCAACACCAGAAACTGCTCCCTCCATATATTCATCACTGAAAGAAATATCCCAGGCTCTCGATTCTTTCACCAGTTTTGAAAAATCTTCTCCTGCCCTCTTATGAGGCTTAAAAGACCGTTCAGGTAACGTCTCTTCTTTTACAAAGGCCGTTATAATTTTATTTTTATCATCCTTTAAGGGGATAACATCTTTCATTGCTGACTGGAAGAAATCCTCATCACTTTTTTCCCTATTACTCTCAGATAAAGAATGTGGCAAAACAGGCTTTTTTCGTTTATCAATATCTTTAAAATCTTCACCTACGCCCTTAAATGGATTATCAAAAAACGTCCTGTCTTCTTCTTTTTTATTCCTTGTATGATGAATCCGCCCCTTTTTTTTCTTTCTTTTCATAGCAATCTCATTGACTTTTTATTCGCTTTTACTTAAATAAAATAATCCTAAGGTTATTTAACGATTTTACAGATTGCCTTTGCAATATTTTATTTATAGCAAAATCAAAAAATTTTACAAGGCCAGAACAAAATGGCAAGAATAGATGACTATAAAAAGGCCCTCGAGATTGGGAAAGAGGAAATAAGCAATAAAAATCCATTACATCTGTGTCGGCTAAGCGGCGGTCAGTTTATTGAAAAACCCAATAAGCCGGACAGTATACAAATTATGTTCTTGAATCGGATGATTAGTATTAGCTGGCCGGATCTCATATTCTCGCAGGATTCGGATAAAGAGATGGCGATAAAAGAAAAAATATTGATATTGCATTACCTGAATAACGCTAAAAAAGAAGATCTGACAGGAGAGCTTATTGCCTATCAGGAAATTCCTTCAGCAAGGTTTTATCTTGGCTCCTTTAACGCCAGATCAAGAGATCCATTTATTGCCGCGTTTGGTGAAAATCCGGATAAGTTACCGATAGTGGCACAGGAACTTTTTGCTGCGCAAACAGCATCCATGGGAGATGTATCTATCACTATTCAGGCGTTTCCAAAGATACCCATAACCCTTATTATATGGCGAGGAGATGAGGAATTCCCACCTAATGGAACAATTTTATTTGATAACTCAATCAAGGATAATCTTCTCTCTGCCGAGGATATTTCTGAACTCGTCAGCATGATTGTGTATCCTCTGATAGCAAAGGCCAGGTAGTGTCAGCAGGAAGTATACAGAGGTCAATTTATGGGAATTGCTGCCCTTTTACCCTTGGACAATACTCATGTTTACCGTTGTCTGTTGTCCGTTGACATTAGATAGACCTTAGTGTATCTCGATGAACGGATAACGGATAACTAAAGATTGGTAATATTATGAAAATTGCTATTAGCGGCAAAGGAGGTGTGGGCAAAACAACATTTGCCGCATTCCTGATAAAATCCTTGCAAATGAGGGGGAAAACTGTCCTGGCCATTGATGCGGACCCTGACGCAAATCTCGCCCAGGCCCTGGGCGCAAAGAATGCCTCTAAAATAACGCCTATCTCTAAGATGAAATCCCTTATCGAGGAAAGGACTGATTCAAAGGTTGGGACTATGGGGGGCTTTTTTAAGATAAACCCGAAGGTAAGTGATTTGCCGGAAAAGCTTTCCGTAGACGCCGATGGGGTAAAACTAATGGTATTAGGCGGTGTCAAGACAGCAGAAGGTGGTTGTATTTGCCCTGAGAGCGTTCTCTTAAAGGTTCTTATCACTCATTTACTACTTATTCGGGATGAGGTTGTGGTTATGGATATGGAGGCAGGGCTTGAGCATTTAGGCAGAGGAACGGCCCGAGCCGTTGATAAAATGATAGTGGTTGTTGAGCCGGGAAGAAGAAGTCTGGAAACTGCCGGGGAGATAAAGAGATTATCTCAAGAGCTGGGAATCAAGGATTTGCTCATTGTTGGAAATAAGATCAGGTCTCAAAAAGATAAGGATTTCCTGCTTAACAATATGGATGGCTTTAATTTCTTAGGGTTTCTGCCATACAACGATACTATTATAGAGGCGGATTTAGATAATAAGCCTCCTTATGACCTGAATCCTGAGGGTCTAAAAATTGTCTCTGAAATGATGGAAGGCCATTTCAACTAAAAATGAGTCTTTATCCCGGTTTTGAAACTTTTGATAGGGTAAAGGTGAATCTCGATCCTTTCCCGACTTCGCTCGCTACACTTACTGTCCCCCCGTGGGCTTCGATGATGTGCTTAACTATGGATAGCCCCAGACCAGTTCCTCCCAATTCCCTGGATCTGGCCTTATCCACACAATAGAATCTCTCGAATATACGAGGAAGATCTTTTAAGGGGATTCCTATCCCATTATCTACCACTGCTATCTCGATATAATCATCCTTATCAGTAGAAATGATGTCAATTTCTCCCTTTTCAGGGGTATATCTTATGGCATTATCCAGGAGGTTTTTCAGCACGGTTTCAACGCCCTCTTCATCGGCCAAGACCATAGGTAGATCAGAGGGAATATCACATTTTATCTTCCGGAGTTTTTTATTCGAGATCCCCATAAAATGGGAAACTGCTCTATTTATTAGCTCTTCAACCTTTATCGGCTGAAAATTCATCCTCTTCTTTCCAGTTTCAACACGGGAAAGTTCCAAAAGATCAGTAATCAATCGATTCAATCTATCGGTATGTCTTTCAATAATATCCAGAAAATTTAGGGCATTTTGTCCCTCATCAAGTGCTCCTCTTTTCAAGGTTTCCACAAATCCCTTAATCGAGGTAAGAGGAGTCCTAAGTTCATGGGAGACATTTGCAACAAACTCCATTCTCACCTTTTCCAGTCTTCTAATCTCGGTAACATCGTGAAAGACTGCCACTACCCCTAAGATATTTCCTCCCTTGGCTCTGATGGGTGCTGCATGTACCATGAATGCCCTTTCATCCAGAGGGCCAATCTGAAATTCTACCTCTTTTTGCCCCTGGGTTTTCAAAATTTCTTTAAAAAGATTGTTGATTTCTGAATTTCTGATCACCTCCCAGTGAAATTTTCCAAGGGTATCATCCGGCCTAAGTTCAAGCATTCTTTGGGCAGCCATATTAATAAGAATTACATGTTCATCTCGATCAATTGCCAACACTCCTTCAACCATGGAGGAAAGGACCGCTTCTTTTTCACTTACTTCCCTGGCAAGGTCTCCCATCTGTTTTTCCAACTCCTCACTCATCCGGTTAAATGAACGGGCCAGATCCCCTACCTCATCCCGGGAATCCACTCTTATCCTCTGGGAGAGATCTCCTTTTGAGATCATCTTAGCTGCCTGAGCCATCTGACTTATGGGCCTGCTTACTCTTCTTGCCAGGGCAAATGATATCCCAAGGGAGATTATAACGGCCAGCAAGCCACCCCAACCGATTATCCTGTAGATTTGGCCAACTCTATCTTCAAGTTCATCTAAAGGAAGAGAAACCCTTACTACTCCAATAAGGCGATGGGTAGGATCCCTGATAGTTAAGGCCAGATACATCATATCCTTTTTCAAGGTTGTACTATACCGGCTACTTTTTCCTATTCTTCCCTTTATTGCCTCTTTTATTTCCGGCCTGTCACTGTGATTTTCCATTTTTTGGGGGTTCTCTTCCGAATCCCCCAGAACAATACCCTCAGGATTTATAATAGTAAGCCGGGTATTGATTTCTCTGCCCAATCTTTTGGTAAGCAAATCGACCCTTTCTATCTCCTTTTCCTGTATATCAGCTTTAACTATATCTCTTATCAGGAGAGCGTTGGACTTAAGCTGGGTGGTAATTGCCCTTATATAATATTCCTTAAAGGAAAAGCTGACATATATCCCAATGATAGTAAGAGAGATAAGGATGAGTACCGTTTGGATAAAAAAGAATTTCCAGATAATTTTTTTACCAGACATGATTTCTTAAATGTTTCGTTACTATTCAGCCACTAAGCCACGAAGTCACTAAGATTAGACAATTTACAATTTAAAATTAGCAATTTAAAATTGATAATTGATAATTTTATATTGACCATTTAACACCCTTTGTGTCTTGGTGGCTACCTGAACAGTTACAATGTTTCTATTTATCTATCTGAAACATATAGCCAATACCTCTTCTGGTAACAATAAAAGGAGAGGCCTCTTTTAGCTTGTCTCTAAGTCTTCTGACATGGACATCTACTGTTCTCTCGGTTACAAAGGCATCCTCTCCCAGAACCCCATCTAAAAGTTGCTGTCGGGTGAGCACCCTACCTTCTTTTTGGGCTAAAAAAAGTAGCAGCTTGAACTCAGTAGTGGTCAACTCCAGAGGGATATCCTTCCATGTTGCTTCAAAATTTTCAGTATCTATAGTCAGGTCCGCTGCTATGATTTTACCTTTCTTTCTTTCATGTTGACTAAACCTCCTTAAGGCAGTTTTAACCCTGGCAATCATCTCCTTAATCCCGAATGGCTTGGTAATATAATCATCGGCACCCAGTTCAAGTCCCACTACAATATCCGTCTCCTCTCCCTTGGCAGTAAGCATAATTATGGGAATAGAAAAGGTAGAGGAGTCTTTTTTTAAGATTCGGCAGACCTCAAGACCATCCATACCCGGAAGCATGAGATCAAGAATAATTAGATCAGGTAACTGACTTTTGACCAATCTCAAGGCATCTTCTCCATTGTAAGAAGAAATTACCTTAAAGCCATCTCTTTCCAGGTTAAATCTGACCAGTTCCACAATATCCTTCTCATCATCTACCACCAAGATCTTTTTCCTAGACATAAAAACCCCACATATATCTAATCTTTTTTATGGAATAATAGCATCTCTTATTCATAAAACCAAGTTGCTTAATCAGTATGCCCGTGCCTGATGTCTTTGGCCTTTACCATATAGATTACATCCTCGGCAATATTGGTTGCGTGATCCCCGATTCTCTCTATATACTTGGAGATGAAGCTTATCCGGATAGCCCTTGAGATGGTCCGGGGATCCTCTAACATAAAGGTGAGTAATTCCCTGAAAATCTGATTATTCAAATCATCGATCAATTGGTCATCCTGGCATACCTTAAGGGCAATTTCAGTATCTTCTCTTACAAAGGCATCCAGTGCCTCTTTTAGCATGAGCTGTGCTTTTTCTGCCATTCTGGGCAGATCAATATATGGCTTCAGAGTCGGTTCTTTGTTGAGCTCCAATGCCCTCTCACAGATATTGACTGCCAGATCTCCCATTCGTTCCAGGTCAGTTACAATTTTAGTTCCCTTGACAATGAACCTCAAGTCTTTGGCCATGGGCTGCCTTAAGGCCAGGAGTCTTATAGCCATCTCCTCCAGCTTTATCTCCAATTCGTCAATTTGGCTATCGGACTGAATGGTCTTTTCTGCCAGTTCTGAATCCCTTTCTACAAGAGATTTTATAGAGTTGGCGATGGCCTGCTCTACCAAAGCCCCCATCTTAAGAAGGTTCTCCTTTAATGCATGTAACTCCTTTTCAAAATGCCTTTCCATGATTTTACTCCTTATCCAAATCTGCCGGTAATATAATCCTCGGTCCGGCTATCCCCGGGAGAGGTAAAGATTTTATTCGTATCACTAAACTCAATCAACTCCCCCAACAGAAAAAAGCCGGTATAATCCGAAACCCTTGCCGCCTGTTGCATATTGTGGGTGACGATGACAATGGTATACTTTTCCTTTAAGACCCGAATTAGCTCCTCGATCTTTGCAGTAGAAATAGGATCCAGGGCAGATGCCGGTTCATCCATGAGGATTATCTCGGGATTTATTGCCAGGGCCCTGGCAATACACAGCCTCTGCTGCTGGCCACCGCTAAGCTCCATGGCCGGTTGCTTTAGTTTGTCCTTAACTTCATCCCAGAGGGCAGCTTTCTTTAAACTCTCCTCTACGATACCGGCAAGTTTTGCATTATTTTTTATCCCATGGGCCTTTGACCCATAGGCCACATTATCAAAGATAGATTTGGGAAAGGGGTTGGATTTCTGAAAGACCATCCCTACCCTCTTTCTTAGATCCACTACATCAGTGGTATTGGAGTAGATATCATGTCCATCAATTAAGACCTTCCCCTCGAGTTTTGTTCCTGAGATAAGGTCATTCATCCGGTTCAAGACCCTCAAGAAAGTAGATTTTCCGCAGCCAGAAGGCCCAATCAGGGCGGTAATCTTATTCTCCTGGATCAGCATACTAACATCTTTTAATGCCTCATCATTGCCATAATAGAAATACAGATTTTCTACCACTATTTTTATATTATTAGCCATCTATTTCCTCAATCTAAAGTCTCCATATATTACAAGCTATGGATATTATTTCCTTTCATATCATAAAGATTGCTTCGTCGTCCCTAAAGACTTTGGGACTCCTCGCAATGACAGAAAAGGCTTTCCCTGAACGCTTACTATACTTTCCTTTACCATCTCATCTTTCTCCTCAACCTTGTCCTGATAACGACTGCAATAAGGTTTATTCCCAGCACCAGGCCTAACAGGACCAGAGCTGTTCCATACTGCAAGGGAAGGGTTTTTTCAAAATGGGTTCCCTCTGTAGCCAGGACATATAGATGAAAGGGAAGAGCCATCACCTGGTCGAATATAGAATGTGGCAGCCGGGCTGTATAAAAGCAGGCGGCTGTAAATATGATGGGAGCGGTCTCTCCCGCTGCCCTCCCGATTCCGAGAATAGTGCCTGTCAATATTCCGGGGATGGCTGGAGGCAAAACTGCCCTGTAAATAGTATACCACTTGCTTGCACCCAGGGCTAAGGAGGCTTCCCTAAAGGTTTGAGGAATGGCCAGCAGCGCCTCTTCTGATGCCCGTATGATGGTAGGGAGGATCAGGATTCCCAGGGTCAAAGAACCGGAAAGGATAGAGGGGCCAAACCTGAGATATTCCACAAACATGGCCAGACCAAAGAGACCAAAGACCACTGAAGGAACTCCAGCAAGATTATTTATCCCCAGCCGAATAATTCTTACCACTTTTCCCTGTTTAGCATATTCGGTAAGGTAAATAGCGGCAAATATCCCAAATGGGAGGGCAAAAATGATTGACCCTAAAGTAAGACATATTGTTCCCACCAGGGCTGGGAATATTCCTCCTTCGGTCATACCATTTCTGGGAGCCTTGGTTAGAAACTCCCAGGAGAGGGCAGAAACGCCCTCTTTGCCCAAAAACCAGATTATAAGCCCCAGGACAGAAATTATTGTCAGGGTGGATAACCTTAATCCCCAAAAAGCAATTTTCTGATAAATCTGCTGCCTTTTCATTATTACAATTCTTTCAAATTTAGAGGCTTCGCCCCAAGCGGAGTAATGGAGTACTGGAGTGATGGGCTTAAAGGAATTAAAAACTTTTTCATCTTTTGTTAACCAATACTCCAATACTTTTACCCCGTTAAATATAAGCTTTAAGACACCCGTGCTTTAAGATAATCTGAGGAGCATAATAATGGCATATTTCAATAAAAGCCCTATTTAACAGGGCAGGCAATCCATCATTCCATGTGAACGGCAAAAATAAATTACGCTAAAAGATGTGTGATTTTAAGAAATCGTAGAATTTCCAATATATTTAATTACAGCGTCGCCGATCCAGTCTCTTTAAATCTATGACTGATAAAATCGGCCAGAAGATTGAGGGCTAATGTAATAAAGAAGAGGACTATTGCGATAGCAAATAAAGCACTATAATGTTCACTCCCATGAACTGCCTCACCCATCTCTGCGATGATGTTGGCAGTCATGGGCCTGACTGGTTGCAGCAAGGTTCTGGGGATTACCGCCGCCCCACCAGCTACCATCAACACTGTCATAGTCTCTTCAATGGCCCTGGCCATCCCTAAGATACAAGCAGTGCAGATCCCTGATAGGGCAGCAGGAACAGTGACCTTGATAGCAGTATGCCACCTTGTTGTCCCAAGTGCCAAGGAAGCTTCTCTATATGAAAAAGGCACTGAACTCAGGGCATCTTCGCTAATGCTAATCACTGTAGGGGAGGCCATGATCCCTAACATGATGGATGCAGTGAGGGCTGTAAGACCGGTAGGTAAATCGAATAGATCCTGAATCCAGGGGGCAACCACTACCAGACCAAAGAAGCCATAGACAACAGATGGGACTCCGGCCAAAAGCTCGATTACCGGTTTTAAAAGCTCTTTGACCTTATGATGGGCAACCTCGGAGAGATAGATAGCTGTGGCTACTCCCAAGGGAATGGCAATAGTAATGGCCCCCAGGGTAACTGCCACCGAACCCATAATCAGGGGGAGAATCCCAAATTCTGGCGGCTCATAGGTAGGATACCATGACTTACCAAATAGAAATCTGAGGGGGCTGACCACCTCAATGATGGGCAGCCCCTCTTTAAATAGGAAGGCCATAATCAGGAAAAGAACTAAAATTGAGACTGATGCAAAGAAGAGGAATAGATTCTGGATTAGAAGGTCTTTTCCTTTCCGAGAAATCATCTTACCTTGACAAACCCTTCTTCTTCAACGATCTTTTGTCCCTTTGGGGAAAGAACAAAGTCAATGAACATGGCACAGAGACCCTTTGGTTTTCCATTGGTGTACATAAATAGAGGCCTGGAGATAGGATATGTTCCATCAATTACGGTCTCCACTGTAGGATATACCCCTTCAACTTTAATGGCCTTTATCCTTTTATCCAGATAGCCAATTCCCACGTATCCTATTGCCCCTTCACTCTGGGCAACCGTCTGTAAAACTCCAGCATTGGCAGCCTGTAAAAGGGAATAGGGGGTAACTTTTGCCTTTTTCAAGACTATCTTGTTGAAACATTCAAAGGTTCCAGAGGTGGTCTCCCGGCTGACCACCACCATCTCTTTTTTGAAACCACCCAATTGAGTCCAGTTTTTTATCTTTCCAGTATAAATTTCCTTGATCTGGGCCTTGGTCAAGGCAGAAAGTGGGTTTTTTGGATGCACGATCACTGCAATGCCATCTTTGGCAATGATATACTGGCAAGGGGTGATCCCCCTCTTTCGGGCAATCTTTACCTCCTTCGCCTTCATTGGCCGGGAGGCATCGGCAATATCTATACTGCCATCTAAAAGAGCCTTGACCCCGGTGCCTGAACCTCCTCCGGATACCGAGATATTGGCCTGGGGGTGTAAGTTCATATACCTTTCTGCTGCTTTCTGAGCAATGGGAAGAACTGTGGTAGAACCCCTTATAGTGAGAGATTCTGCATTGGCAGAGACAGGAAAAACAAATGTCCCCATTGCAATTAAGAAAAGTATGATTACATAAGTCACCACATTTATTTTGGATTGTGTCCTTAACATATTTTATCTCCTTATTTTTCCAGGTATCAGATGTCTTGTTAATCATTTCTTTATACCAGTGAAATGTTACAGCTATATTACGATTGGGTTAAGATTTGGTTAAGATTTAGTTGCGTTTTCATCTAATTCACCCCCCTCCTTTGTACTTGTTCTTTGAAAGGGTCTCTGGCAGAATAATTTTGGCATACAAAAGGGGTGGTAAGCCCCTTAGGTATGTTCACGGGCTATCAGGCTGAAAGCTTACCGGCTCCCTGATAGCCTTTTTCTTACCTCAAGACCCTACTTAATGTAGCCAAACTGAAATCACATATATGGAACTTTTGTTAAGCTTTGATTACGATTGGGTTAGGATTTCTTTAAAATTGGGTTTTCTTTCTAAGGTATCCTCTTTCTTCATTTCATCTTTTTCCTCGATATATTTATGTACAAGTTCATCGGCAGTCTTTTTCCAGAAGCGGTAGTAGAACATGCCCATAAAGAGGAGGATTATTAGAATTGACAGCCCATTAAGAAATTTCATCATTTTTTAATCCCCTTGAGGTTTACTTTTCTAAGTTGCTACCAATTGGGGAAAGGACAGACTGATATAATCCTTGCCGGCTAAATGAGGAGAAGATAATACCTCTGTCACATCCCTGAAAAGTGTCAGACTCACCTTCTGTTCCTTTATGGCCTTCTTGATGGAAGAAGGGTCCTTAGAGGCAAAAACCTGTGTCTTCCAGCTATATATGTGTTTCTTCTCATGTAAGTCAGAGTTTGCTAAGAAGGGAAGTTTACTCAAACCAACCATGCTGAATAGGTCATCCCGGTTGGCGATCTCCCAGGCATCGATAAGGTTAAGATATCTCTCCCGATTCTCCCAGAGATATATGGTGGTCTCCTCGATCTTCTGCCGGTTTTGAAGCTCGGAGATCTTGTAGTAAGGGTGGCAGGCAATGGCCAGACCTTCCTGACGATGAATTTCTTCGATTACCTCTTTTGCAGAAAGGTTGGCATCTATGGTTTTTTTAATATCAAGGCCAAGAATATGAAACCCTACCTTATTGTTGCTGACCTCTATTCCCGGAATAATCAAAAGGTCGTATTTTTCTCTGGCATAGGAGGAAACTTTCTTAATGGCCCAAAAATATCTATCAAAATTACCTACATGCTCTCCTTTTTTTATCATTTCCATACTATGGCTGCACTGGGTGTCAAAGACATGGTCGGTAATTGCAATGACATCAAAGCCATTTATCCCGTATAGGTCTATTACCTCCCTGAGTTTCATCTCCCCATCACTAAAGGTGGTATGAATATGAAAATCGCATAAAAGTGGTCTCATCAATTTTTTCTCTCCTTTATTCTTAGTTTTTTCCTTCTTACTTATTTTCCCTTTCATCATTTTTATTTAGGCTATCAAAGTTTTATTACAGCTTGATTACCATTGAGTGAAGATTTGATTAAGTCTGATGATTCAGGCTCTATCCTATTCGAGGAAATCACGATAAATTTTTTGCTTGTCATATTCTGTCAAATTATTATAACTTCCCATTAATTAAGAGAATCCTGCATTTACAGAGATTGGTATCGATGAATATCTAAATTTAGGAGAAAGCATCCTTATTTTAGGATAGATATAAAAAGAAGGCTTTTTTAATATTAACGCTGGAGAGATAATAGGAGTAGAAAGAGATTTTATAATGGAAAAACGAGTTCATAATTTTAATCCAGGCCCTGCAGCACTACCATTTCCAGTTTTAAAGGAAATAAAAGAGAATTTTCTTAACTTCTCTGGCTCGGGAATGTCTATTGTAGAGACCAGCCACCGCTCTCCCTTATTCGATGAAGTTCTAAATAATGCGGTTAATAGAACAAAACGACTGCTTGACTTAGATGAAAATTACCATGTCCTTTTTATCCAAGGAGGTGCAAGCCTGCAATTCTGTATGATTCCTATGAACCTTGCCTTACCAGGTAGATCTGTGAACTATATAAATTCCGGCACCTGGTCAACAAAGGCAATTAAAGAGGCTCAGGTTCAGGGAAAAGATGTTAGGATCATTGCCTCATCAGAGGATAAGGATTTTTCCTACCTTCCTTATGATTACACAGTAGACAAACAGGCATCGTATCTCCACTTTACCTCAAACAATACTATCAAGGGAACCCAGTGGCAACAATGTCCCGATGGAGAGAGTGTACCACTGATCTCAGATATGTCCTCTGATTTTATGAGTCGTCCCATTGATGTAAAACCATTTGGGCTTATTTATGCAGGCGCCCAGAAAAACATAGGTCCATCAGGGATAGCCATGGCAATAATAAGAGAGGATATGCTACAAAGGGTTCCAGACAACTTGCCAACCATGCTCAAGTACACAACATATAAAGACAACAAATCTCTCTTTAATACACCTCCTACATTTGCCATTTATGTCATAGAGTTGGTGCTTAAGTGGCTTGAGGAGACAATAGGTGGATTGAAAAAAGTAGAGAAGATAAATAAGAAAAAGGCTTCCCTGATCTATGAAGTGATAGATGATAGCCAAATTTATCATGGTACAACAGATGTCAAAAGTCGTTCCCTGATGAATGTTACCTTTCGCCTGCCTGATAAAAAAACAGAAGAAAGGTTCCTTGCTGAGGCCACAGAAAATGGACTCATTGGCCTTAAAGGTCACAAGTCTGTGGGTGGTTGCAGAGCCTCTCTATACAATGCTATTACTATAGACAGTGTAACAAAGCTTGTCACATTTATGAGAAAGTTCGAAGAAGAGTTATAATGAGCCACTAAGTCACCAATTCCAATTTTCAATTTTCAATTGTTTGTGTCTTTGTGGCTAAATAGTACCGAAAAATCTATCTAAGACAATGATACAAAGAAAAAAAATAGCAGAGCTAATCGAGTCAAACGACTTCGGATCAGAAGTAACTATTATGGGATGGGTAAAGACTAAGAGAGACTCTAAAGGAGGATTCTCTTTTCTTGAGATAAATGACGGCTCTACCATAAAAAACATCCAGGTAATAGTTGAAAGCACAATGGCTAATTACACTGATGAGATCTTAAAATTGACAACTGGCTGCTCGGTTATTGTTAAAGGAATCTTAGCAGAATCACCAGGCAAGGGACAAAAGGTGGAAGTTCAAGCAACAGAGGTAAATGTAGCTGGCTGGACTGATCCTGATACATATCCATTGCAAAAAAAGAGGCACTCCTTCGAATATCTTAGAACAATAGCCCACCTCAGAGCAAGAACAAACACCTTCGGGGCAGTGGCGAGAATCAGGAATGCTATGAGCTATGCCATTCACAGCTTTTTTCAGGAAAGAGGTTTTATATATCTTCATTCCCCAATCATTACAGGCAGCAATTGTGAGGGTGCTGGTGATATGTTTAAGGTAACTACCCTTGATCTCCAGGGAATGAAAAATAAGGGTGGTATGGTAGATTTTACAGAAGATTTTTTTGGTAAAGCAGCCAATTTAACAGTCAGTGGGCAGTTAGAAGCAGAGGTCTATGCCCTTGCCCTGGGTAATGTATATACCTTTGGCCCAACGTTTAGGGCAGAAAATTCCAACACTTACAGACACTTAGCTGAGTTCTGGATGGTAGAGCCTGAGATGGCATTCTGTGATCTCAAGGAAAACATAGACCTCGGCGAGGAGCTTATTAAAAGCACCCTTGCCTATATAGTAACAAACTGTGCGGATGATATAGATTTCTTTAACCGGTTTGTTGATCAAAATCTTGCATCTACAATTGATACTATTATTAACAGCGACTTTGAGCGCCTTACCTATACAGGGGCAGTGGAGATCCTATCTAAGGTCAGAGATGGGTTTGAATTTCCTGTAGAATGGGGAAAAGACATACAATCAGAACACGAGCGGTATCTGTGCGAGTATTTCAAAAGGCCAGTGGCAGTAACTGATTATCCAAAAGATATAAAGCCTTTTTATATGAAAGTGAATAAAGATAATAAGACGGTAAAGGCCATGGATATTCTCCTGCCAGGGATTGGTGAAATTATTGGAGGCAGCCAGCGGGAAGATGTTTATGAAACCTTGCTCAACAGGATAAAAGAGGCAAACCTGGACCCTGCTGATTACTGGTGGTACCTGGACCTCAGAAAGTATGGCACAGTGATCCATTCTGGTTTTGGTCTGGGCTTTGAGCGCCTTATGCAGCTTGTAACTGGCCTTGCCAATATCAGGGATGTAATCCCCTTCCCCAGAACACCAAAAAATCTTGAGTTTTAGCAAATATCCATTATGGATTTACCCTTTCAACCACCAAAAATCTACACGGTTAGTACCCTGACCGCAGAGATAAAATCCCTCCTTGAGGAAAAATTTGATTTTGTGTGGGTAGAAGGAGAAATTTCAAACTTTGCCCACCCTTCCTCTGGGCACTATTACATGACCCTTAAAGATGAAAATGCCCAGATCAGGGCAGTTATGTTCAAAATGCAGGCATATTACCTTAAATTTATACCAGAAGATGGGATGAAGGTAATTGTGAGAGGCAGAATAGGATTATATGAACCCAGGGGAGAATATCAAATTATTCTCGACTATTTGGAGCCTCTGGGCGTGGGTGCCCTTGCCGCTGCATTTGAACAGGTAAAAAAGAAATTATTCCTTGAAGGAGTATTTGACGAGGAGAAAAAAAGACCTATCCCATTTTTACCAAAAAGAATTGCTGTAATCACCTCTCCTACAGGAGCAGCTGTAAGAGATTTCTTAAAAATCTCTTATCGAAGAATGCCTCACCTGGATGTTACAATAATCCCGGTCAGGGTCCAGGGTGATGAGGCAGCAGCTGATATCGTAGAAGCCCTCGACATAGTAAACCGGGAGCTTGCTGTTGATGTTATTGTCTTGACAAGAGGCGGCGGTTCATTGGAAGACCTATGGCCCTTTAACCAGGAAGAAATAGCATACGCAATAAGGCGCTCAACAATCCCTGTTGTCTCAGCGGTTGGTCACGAAGTCGATCTGACCATCTCTGACCTGGCAGCAGATCTCAGGGCGCCTACACCATCAGGTGCCGCTGAACTGATTGTTCAAGAAAAAGAAACCCTCGAGAGAAATATTAAAACCCTCTCGTTTAGGCTTGAAATGGCCCTCAATAGCATTATTGAAAGAATCAAGGATAAAGCAAAAAATCTATCCTCCCGGATAAGGGATCCGAGACGCAATCTTGCCGATATCTGGCTCAGGCTCGACGAAATATACAACCGTTTACTCAAAACAGAAAAAGTATGCATTAATGATAATTTCAAATACCTTAAGGTCATAAACGAAACACTCGTGTTGAATAGTCCCTCTCATACTATAACTATGTTATCTCAGAAATTGGCCTTCCATAACCGATCTCTTACACAGGCCCTAAAAGGCCTCTTAGATAAAAAAGGGGGGAGTATTCGCTCTATTAAGGACAGGCTGGATTCATTAAATCCTTTATCTATCTTACAAAGAGGTTATAGTATTACCAGAAAAATGCCTGAGATGAATATCGTTAAGGATTCTGTGCAAGTAAAAACCGGAGATGAAATCAACATTCTTCTCGCCAAGGGCACTATCAAAGGCCTGGTGAAAAAGGCAGTAGGCAGTAAGGAGTAGGCAGTGAATGATATGGACAAGATAATTCGTCTACTTTTAATAATCTTATTTTTCTTTTTCCTATCACCTGTTGAGACACGCCCTTCATCTGACCTTGATGTTACCCTCACGCCACCCACAATCGCTCAGGGTGAAGTAGCTCTTTTATCTATCCAGAAATTGGGGAAAGTCAAACCCAAGGTAATCTGGATGGGGAAAAAGATCACTCTTTTCTCTGATAAAAAAAATGAGACTTGGGAGGCTTTTATCGGGGCTGATTTGACTACAAAGCCGGGAAGGTATAACATGAAAATCACCCTTTCTGGCAGCAATAAAACACATGCAATAACAGTGAATGTGCCCTCAAGGGATTATGGTGTTAGGCGGTTGACCCTCCCAAAAGAAATGGTTGAACTTGATGCCACTACCCTAAAAAGGGTGCTGAAGGAATCCAGTAAGGTGAGGGAGCTTTTTATAAGCTCTGCTGACTATCTATTCTGGGAGGGAAGCTGGATAAGGCCAGTACCGGGCACAGTTGTGAGCCCCTTCGGTTGCAGGTGCATCATTAATGGCATGGAAAGGTCTCCACATTCAGGTGTTGACCTGAAGGCAGCAGAAAGTACCCCGATCAAGGCTCCCAATAGGGGAAGAGTGGTTCTGGTGGCAAACCATTTTTTTAGCGGTCTGAGTGTAGTCATTGACCATGGGGGTGGTATTCAAAGTATGTATTTTCATCTAAGTCACGTTTTTGTGGACGTTAGTCAGTTGTTGGAAAAAGGGACAATTATCGGGCTCTCTGGTTCCTCGGGGAGGGTAACCGGACCCCATCTCCATTTTGGGATCAGGCTTAATGGAGGAAGGGTTGACCCTATAAAACTAATTGAGATAAGTGGGAGATTAGAAAGATAATGAAAGAAAATAAATTTGAAGATGCGATGAGAGAACTGGAGGATATCGTAAAACGGCTGGAGAGCGGTGATCTATCCCTGGAAGAATCACTCAAGATCTTTGAGAAAGGAGTTGCTTTATCACGATTTTGTTTTAACAAATTAGAAGAAGCAGAAAAAAGAGTATCTATCCTGATTAAAAATGAGGGCGGCATTAAAAGAGAACCATTTGAGTATGAGGCAAATGAAGGTGTCGATAAAGATTAAAAAATACCTTGATGAAAGAAAAACTCTCGTGGATAAGGCATTAAAAAA
This sequence comes from Deltaproteobacteria bacterium, assembly GCA_019308645.1. The sequence goes on along the minus strand of JAFDHR010000011.1, from coordinate 4,694 downwards.
ATTCATGCCCAAGCCATCCGGGCTGGCGAGTGATGTTATCAGGGCAATGGATTATAGTCTCTTTGCCGGAGGAAAAAGAATCAGGCCGATTCTCTGCATAGCTGGTGCAGAGGCAGTTGGAGGATCTACCGATAGTGTTGTGCCTGTTGCCTGCGCAATCGAACTCATTCATACCTATTCCTTAATTCACGACGATCTTCCGGTAATGGATAATGACGACCTCCGTAGAGGTAAACCAACAAACCATAAGGTGTTTGGGGAGGCGGTAGCGCTTCTGGCTGGAGATGGCCTGCTAACCCTTGCATTTAACTTGATGGCAGGCTATGGAGCAGAAAAAAAGGTTGAGAAAAACGCGCTGTTAAGGGTAATAGATTTGATTGCCTCAGCCGCTGGCTACAAAGGTATGGTAGGCGGACAGGTGGTGGACATCACCTATGAAGGTAAAGAACCAGATCCTAATGTGGTGGAATACATCCACAGACACAAAACTGCAGCCCTTATAGCTGCCTCAGTTACAGCAGGAACCATTCTGGCAGGAGGCAATAAGGATGAGGAAAAATCTATCAACAGATATGGGCAACAAATAGGATTGGCCTTTCAGATCGCCGATGATATTTTAAATATAGAAGGTGATAGGGGAGTTATGGGCAAAGGAACAGGCAGTGATAAGGAGAGAGGAAAGATTACCTATCCGTCTGTTTTTGGAGCCGCTGAGTCAAAAAAAATTCAAGAGGAACTCATTGAGAATGCAATAGAGTCCATGAAAAGATTTGATAACAGGGCAGAGCCACTAAGAGACCTGGCTCGATACATTATTAACAGAAAGTTATAAGTGCCTAAAGTTTATAAGTGAACTAAAGTTAATTTGATTGTAACAATTTAGATTTTTGAAAGACAGTACGGGATAAATAGTATCGATTTTTTCAAATACATAAAAAGTTACATTTGATTTAATTCTCAAAATTATAGTTCACTTTAGGCATTTACAATTTTAGTTCACTTTAGGCACTTACAAAATGAACCAAGAAAATAAAAACACCAAATCAACAAAGTCTTTCCTTGATCACATAAATAGTCCGGCCGATTTAAAAGGCTTAAAAGTAGCCGATTTAGAGATACTGGCCAATGAGATACGGGACCTTATTGTTGAAACGGTTTCACGAAATGGAGGACACCTTGCACCAAGCCTGGGTGTGGTGGAATTAACCATTGCGCTCCACTACGTGTTCAATGCGCCACACGATAAAATAATCTGGGATGTTGGCCATCAGGCATATGCACATAAGATTATCACTGGCCGAAGGGAAAGATTCCATACCTTAAGGAAACACAAAGGAATAAGTGGATTTCCCAAAAGAGAAGAAAGCCCTTACGATTCCTTTAACACCGGTCATTCCGGAACCTCTATCTCTGCTGGTCTGGGAATCACAATAGCCAAATCTATTAAGGGAGAAAAAAATAAGGTCATAGCAGTTATTGGGGATGGGGCCATGACTGCCGGTATGGCCTTTGAGGCCCTCAATCAAACAGGTCATACCGAGAGAGATTTGATTGTTGTCCTGAATGACAATGAGATGTCAATAGCTAAAAATGTTGGAGCACTGTCCTCCTATATCAGCCGAAAGATATCAGAACCCCGGTTCGTTAATCTAAAAAAGAGCCTGGAGAATTTTTTTCGCTCAATACCGGGTGTTGGTAAAAATGTATTTGCCCTATTAAAAAAGAGTGAGGATTCCTTGATTGGCCTCCTTACACCAGGCATGCTTTTTGAGGCCCTTAAATTTAGATACATAGGCCCAATTAAGGGGCATGATATTAATCTTCTTATCAAGACCTTTAAGGACGTGTCCTTGTTAGAGGGACCGGTTCTTGTTCATGTATTGACTACCAAAGGCAAGGGTTATGAACCGGCTGAAAAAGATCCCACATCGTTTCATGGGATTGGCTCTTTTGATATAGCCACAGGCTTGCCTAAGAAAAAATCTGCTAAAGACCCACCATCTTATACTGAAATATTCGGTAGGACCATGATTGACTTAGCCGGTAAAGATGAAAAACTTTTTGCCATTACTGCGGCCATGCCTGAAGGGACAGGGCTCACCGAGTTTGCCAGGGTATATCCAGATCGCTTTATAGATGTGGGTATTGCTGAGCAGCATGCTGTAACCTTTGCTGCAGGCCTGGCTACAGAGGGATTTAAACCTGTTGTCGCTATCTACTCTACCTTTCTCCAGCGCTCTCTTGACCAGATAATCCATGATGTCTGTCTTCCTAATCTGCCTGTCATCTTTGCCCTCGACAGGGGTGGCATAGTAGGTGAGGATGGACCAACACACCATGGTACCTTTGATCTCTCTTACCTCAGGATCATTCCAAACATGACTATCATGGCCCCAAAGGACGAAAATGAATTGAGGCATATGCTATACACCGCTCTTAATGCCCATAGACCGGTTGCCATTCGTTATCCTAGAGGGACAGGTGTTGGCATTCCAATGGAATATGAGTATAAAAAGATCCCCATAGGCGAGGCAGAGATTTTAACTGATGGAAAAGATTGTCTCATCTTAGCCCTTGGAAACAAAGTTCACCCTTCCCTTGATGCTGCGATGGATCTAAAACAGGAGGGATATTCAGTTAGCGTGGTTAACTGCCGATTTGTAAAGCCATTGGATCCGCGGTTATCTGATATGGCTGCAAGCGCTGGAAAAGTTTTAATCGTAGAAGAAAATGCACTCCAGGGTGGATTCGGAAGTGCTATTCTGGAGTTCTTTACTGATCATGGATTGTCAAATATAATAATAAAACGGCTTGGAATTCCGGATATATTTGTTGAGCATGGCCCTCAGGACCTTTTACGAGAACAATACGGGATTGACAGAAAAAAGATCATACAAGAGGCCAGAAAGCTCTGTAGCTACGATAGAAATGACAAATGACAAAATCAAAATTACTAATCAAATCCAAATGACTAAATGTCAAAACCTGCATTCATCATTAGTTTGTTTTGGATTTTGAGCTTTGACATTTATTTGGCATTTGAGCTTTGACATTTGGAATTTAATTTCTGACTACCATGGTCCAGCTAAAGAAAAGACTTGATCAGCTCTTGGTTGAAAAAGCGTTAATTGATAGCAGCCAAAGGGCAAAAGGATTAATAATGGCCGGCATGGTCGCGGTTGATGGAAAAATGGTAGATAAACCTGGCCATCTTATAAATCCCTCGTCTTCCATTAACCTCATTGGCCCTGATCATCCCTATGTGAGCAGGGGCGGAATTAAACTCGAAGCAGCCTTAAAAGAGTTCTCAATAGATGTAAAGGAACTTACCATTCTGGATGTGGGGGCATCCACTGGGGGATTTACCGATTGCCTCCTTCAATATGGCGCAAAAAAGGTCGTTGCTGTCGATGTAGGATATGGACAACTGGCATGGTCGCTAAGAAATGATCCGCGGGTTGTGGTATTAGAGAGAACCAATATCAGGCAGCTTGCACAATCGGAAATAGGAGAACATATTGATGGGGCAGTGATTGATACATCATTTATCTCATTAAGAACGGTTGTGCCCGCCACACTGAAACATTTAGAACAAGATGGTTTCATCCTTGCCCTTATTAAGCCACAATTTGAGACTGCAAAAGGTATGGTGGAAAAGGGTGGCGTAATTCGAGATAAGAACGTGCAAAAAGGTATTGTGAACGATCTTATCGCCTTTGTTAAGGAACTATTGTGAACGATCTTATCGCCTTTGTTAAGGAACTAGGCCTAACTGTTCACGGAACATTTGAATCACCCATCAGAGGGGCCAAGGGAAACAGAGAGTTTTTTATATATCTTAAATGTCTCTGATGGCGGTAGTCCGTTGTCAGGAGTAAATTGTATTTGGATTTCTAAATACAGATATGAAACCCAAGATTATCACCATTATGATTGAATCCAGCTATTTGAGTGATGATAACAGGCTCATGCAAAAGCTGGGAAAATAACTACTGTAAACAATTTTCAATTGGAGTACGCCAGTTAGGATTAGTTTTCTCCTTATCGTTCTGTTGAAGAATTCTTCAGCTTCTTCAAGGGATTCAGAAATCTGGGTCTGGTATTTCCTCAAAAAAAATAAAAAAAATAAAAAATACTTGACATGAATCAAATATACATTTATTATGCATACATAATGATTTAGTTATAAATACAGGCTGCATACGGATTCTGTGTCAGTGCTATTTTTAACAATTTAAGAGAGTCTGGCATACTCAGAAATGGCCCCTTAAGGCTCTGAGTCGGATGACTACCTGCTTATAAACAGCCAGGGGTAAATATGATTTGAGTTAAAGAAGTAAGGTTGAGCATGGAACCAGAGAAGATTTATGAATTGCTGAAAGAAAAGATTATTTGGCTGGATCTGATGCCGGAGAGCGTTCTCAATCTGAGCGAGTTGGCCGAATCCTTCAGAGTCAGCCGCACCCCGATTAAAGAGGCCCTGATTCTCCTCCAGGCAGATGGATGGGTTTTGCATCAAGGATCGCATTTCATGGTCACTCCGCTCAGCCTGGACCGGATTAGAGAGACTGCCGAGATACGCTCTGTCATGGAGGTTCAGGGCAACATCTGGGCCATGTATCGCATAACTCCTGAGGAACTGGCAGCACTGGGCGAGATGGAGAAAGAGATCCTGCAACTCGACGATGCAACAA
>JAFDHR010000220.1 GCA_019308645.1 Deltaproteobacteria bacterium | reverse complement strand
ACGCCCTTAAGTTATTAAGCTTTTTTGGATTATTAAAAATGTCAGATAGCTTGCCATCATTGTAGACATATAAGATTCTCTCCCACTTTCATATTTCATCGGAATATCTCATTAATTCAGCATGATAAATCCTTGCCCAAGATAGCAGATATCGCGAGTCCTCACATTGCAAAAAATGTTATTTATGATATCTATCATTTGCCTAATGGGGTGTGTTGCCAGACTGATCACTCAGGTTTGGACGATTTGGCATTTTCCAAGGAGCTCGCTCACAAAACCTACAACTTCGGCCTGAAGATCATCATTTCGGTTTCGATAAAGGAATTTGGCAACAGCCAGAGGTCCTATCTTATCGAGATCAGAGAAATCACGTTTTAGAATTTCAAGCGCTTTTTGAGAATCTTGGTCACCCAGTAAAGGAGCCAGACATTTGTAGACGTCTTCAACGCCATTACCGTAATTTCGAATCATGTAATACAGGTCGTAGGAATCTTTATTCTCATCCCTTGCTCCGAAGGCAAGGGCCTTGAGAACCACGAACGCGCCAGGGCCACATACCCACATCTCACGTCTTGCCTTACCCCCTAAAATCGTTTGTCCTTCGATACTTATCTTTTGCCTATCCCTGAAAGCAAGTTGAAGCCCAGGGGTAATTACTGCCGCGAAGTCTTTTTCGATATTACGAAGCTTTCCTCCTACATCGTTTACAAGACTCGGTGGAATCACAAAATCAATGGTTACTTTCATATTTTTAGATAGCTCTATTTTCCAACGTTGAAATGTCGGGTTTCCGGCCTTATTAGTATCGGGTTTGAAACTTGCCCTACGGAGTCTTTCAGTGAGGTTTTCATATCTTTTAGCATTAAGGAGCGCCAGGGTGAGACCCAAATCAAGATCCATAGTGCCGATATGAGGATCTACATCTTGAGGAAGTGATTTTCTCGGTATTAGGAGAGAAGGCACAAGTCCACCAACTACGACAAGTTCGTCTAAGAGATCCCCAAGTTTCGTTGCAACATAAAGGCATGTTTGGTACACCAGGGTTACTTGCTCTGGCCGATATTCAGAAGCGTAAGAAGGTTTTTCAGCCATATTACCTCCATCTGAAATAGTCCTGACGTAACTTGGTGGCTGCTTCAGATGCTCTTTCAGGATGGTCTTTCAAATCCAAATACACCTGTACAGGGTGCACACATGGAATTCCGTCACGCACCTCAGAACCATGAAAGACTCCTTCGTCTTTGGGAATAACTAACCATGTGTTGGCGCCGCGTTCATCTTCCCTGAAGTTTAGCAATCCCAGCAACTCCTTATTAGGCAAATGTTGTAAGTAAATGCTAACAAGTCGAAAGTTTGCGAAGTGGCAGTAAATCCATGCGGCACCAAGACCAGTCGCTGCATAATCTATAGCATTTTCGCTAAGTGAATCTGCGATCCGACGAAGGAGGGCATCTCCAGATCGAGCAGCGATATGCCCCTTGATAATGTGGTGTCGATTGAAATCATAGACGTCATGCCAGGCATCAAGTAAATGATCAGGATTGGAGGGTCGGAGTGCTACGTTGTCATTTCGGACTATCATTCCATCCATTTCAAGTTTCCGAACAATACTGCTTACGAATCCTTCGCCCAGGAGAAGTACCTTCGATAATTCACGCTGAGTGATATATCTGTCCGGCTCTATTAAGAGTTGGCGCGCAACTCGTGAGCTCTTAGAAGCGAATGGATTGCGTGGTCGCCCGGCACTCCTGAAACGGTTTGGTCGGCCTTCAACATGAATAAGGAGCCCTGGTACTCTTATGTGCCCATTCCCTGAAAGATCAAGCCATGGGAGTCGGTGTTCACTGCAGAAGTGGCGCCCTGCCTCCGCCATGTAGGGAACGACCACAATTGGAATCGTATTGTGTGCTAAATTGTTCCTGTTTTTTTCGATGTCCATCAATGCGGAAAGCAACTGTGGACGAGCGCTTGAGTTCTTGAAATCTGCGAGAAAAATACGGTCACCTATATTTAGAACCAAGTCATGATGAACTTCATGTGAAGATTCTTGAACGATCACTTGGTCCTCGGGTACCTCCAAAAGCGCAGCAAGGATAGAGGGAATCTCTAATAGGAATGTATTTTTGGCTATGTTCTGCATGCTTCACTAAATATAATAACTTCACAAATTTGTCAAGTATTAAAATTTAGTGAAGTACCCATAATCTATGGCCTAATAATATATATTAATTTCAAATACTTCACTAAATATGTGAAGTAAACCAATGTTGTTTAGTGAAATATTTTTAAGGTGATCTAAGAAGGAATTGGTATCAAATCTTGAATTGTGGATAATGGATTAACTGCATACCTTTGGATATCTTGCCACTGGACGTAACAAAATGATAATTGACTCTCGATAGTGCAAGGGCCATGATCTGTCTGTTTCTTTCTATTGAAATGAGGAAAGGAGGCAGAAAATGGACTATACAAGCATAGAATCCCACCATCCAATATTCCCAATTAACATTCAACAATTGCTTGCTACAAGGCATTACCTGGATTGTGAACTTTCCCTGATTCTAAGATTAAAACCATCATAAATCAGCGTTTACTGATTTACCAGTGGATGTCCCGCTTCACAATTATAGCCGCAGTTCCAAATAGTATGACCACAGATATGCGTGGCAGATCCCGTAAAAATAGATTAATAGCAGTGCCGCCCTTTATAGCAAAGCAAAGGTGCCGGCTGATCTCAGGAAGACAACGGAGGAGTAGTCTAACCTGGGCATCGTAGCGGCGATCAAACACTGGGCAGCTCCTCCAACTTTGGCACGGTTATCTGATAGTGCTGGTTGAACTGGCCGCCCTTGTAGATCTGGCGTTTACCCTTGCCAAGACGGACACGTGCGGAATTCAGACGCCCAAACCAGGCATGCCCAGCCGTTTCAGCGCTCCAAAGAAATAGCCGCTTAGCCTTCGCTGATCTACAGTTCTCCAGAAGCACCTGGGCTACGTTCGGTCGAAGAGTGCTGAGCCCTTCCATGAGCTTATAGGCATGCTCTATATCGTCATTGCTCCTGGTTAGATGCATCTGCTCCATGATCGCCCGTTCTGCATTCGACATGATGACCTTGAATCCGCCACAGTCCAGCTTGGTAGCAGCCTCGTCCGGAACGTGCTTAAACAAAGACAGACAACGGTGCTCCAGGATTGCCTCCCACTGGTGATTTCGGAACCACGCTGGTAGCTGCTCCGGTTGATCGCTCACTAGAATAACCTTCTTCTGGCGCCCAAGAGGCACAAAGTGGGACCGCCCCTGCAGCTCCAGTGCAGTGCGCCCCCCAACGTGCACGGTCATGCCAAGCTGTGTTTGCAAGGCATAGAGCCCCCCTTGCCAGCCAACCTGATCGCCCGGGTGCGTAAACGCCCTCGCCCCAAAACGTGTCAACCATCCAGATCCCACATGCCAGTTAGCCAGCTTGCTGGATACCCCAAGCTGGTTGAGCCATGTCTGGGTCGCAACAGTGCCCTTCGGCCACTTCTGAAAAACCTGGTTTATTTTTGCTGTTTTTTGACTAGTCATCATAGGCGTTCTCATGTAAATCCGAACTCAGGGCCAAGCCCGGTTCACTATTCTATAAAATAATCTAGTAATACTAGATGATTGTCAAGAAATATAAACTCTAGGCGAACTTCTGAAACCTCTCGTAGGGCCGCATTTGTTATTTAATTGTGCCCATGTATGGCCCCATTTACTTGAATGAACTTCTATCCGTGCCAGCTTTAACCTACCAGGCACCTGCTGCTCTGTACGCGCAGGGTCGATATCTAACTGAATTCAACAGTTTCGGGCAATACCAGTTCATTGCATTTTTCAACCGGAATTCATCACTTATTCAGACAGGTTAGAATACCCTAAGATCCCTTTGAGGAGCTTTTCTCAATTCATTTTTACTACACAAAGATCAAGATCTGAATAATTTAAGAGGTGTTTTAAAAACCTGATTAAAAAAATGGTCGCTGGGAAATTCAACAATTGCTTGCTACAGTCTTAATACCTAAAAATTTTAGGATTGCTGCTAATGAAACCGCAACTATCAAACATTGAACGAAACCACCATCACTTCACTCTAAAAAAACAGAATCGTAATCTCGAAAACTCGTCAATTTGAGACAAAGCTTCACTAGTGTTTCTATATTATTTAACCTCTATTATTTTATCGAAGATTTCAAAGGTTGCGGACAGGGCTGGATTATCATCTGGTAAATTAACAGTTGGATCACCGTTCATGTCAAATTCGTAAAGGACATCATCTTTTGGAATGGTTCCTGCCAGATTCAATCCGTGTTTAGTTATTGCCTCTTGCAAGGAGTCAGTTAACCCGTTCCGTGCCTGATTTATGATTAAAAATCTCTTCTCTGCTTTTACCTTCAAATCATCCACTAAAGTATTAATCCTGCCGGCAGTTTCAATCCCCCTTATGGAAGAATCAGAAACAACAAGAAGAATATCAACATTATTTGTTGTCAAGCGGCTTATATGCTCCATGCCCGCTTCATTATCCATAACCATGTAAGGATAATTGTCTATTAGATTTCCTAAATACATAGATAATAGATTGTTAGCGGCGCAGTAACATCCGGCGCCTTCTGGCCTACCCATGGCAATAAGATCAAAACCTTCTCCCTCAAATACTGCCTCTGCCAGCTTCATTTCTATGAACATCTGTTTGGTCATCCCCTGCTTAACCACCCCATCTTTCATTTCCTCCCGAGCTGTGCCTAAAGTTGCGTTGAGGGGAACCCCAAGAACCTCATTGAGGTTGGAGTTTGAATCAGCATCGACTGCCAATATAGGGATTTTACCCTTTTGAACCAGGTATTTAATTAAAAATCCAGCAACAGTAGTCTTACCTGTTCCTCCTTTTCCAGCCATAGCTATAACATAAGGCATTTTTTCTCCTTTCTGGTGCCTAAAAAAATGATCTTCTTTAGTATCAATTATATTCTAATCAATGATTGTATCACTGTCAACGATGGAGAATGAATCGACGTTCATATTTTATGTTACCCGTTTATCATTTTCCGATCATCGAAATATACTAAAGTCTTGCCATGGTCAACAGGTAATAGACAATGCTGAACGTTTATTCTAACGGAAAAAACCTTGCTCTCTGAGCAAGTTCAGAGTTCTTTGGCTATGCCTGGAAATACAACACGGAAGTATTGGAGTATTGGAGAACTGGAGTATTGGAATAAAAATAGAAGATTATGATTTTTTTCTGTTTTGCTTTTAGCATTACTCCATTACTCCATCACTCCATTATTCCAAAAACACTGAAATAACAGGCATCACAAATCCCCTCTGGGGATAAATCAAAACCAGGTCCTCTGGGCCTGGATTCTTTACTTTTTCCACTATTCTTACCTTGACATTTTTCCTTATTAAGGTAAGTTACTTGTCAGTCAGTTCAGGTTATTATTTGCTTAGATATGGAATATAGTTGAATTATATAAATAATTGAGGAGATTATATGGTAAAAAAAATTGATCAGATTAGAAATATAGGATTGATAGGTCATAGTGGTTGTGGAAAGACATCACTGGCAGAGGCCATTCTTTTCAACGCCAAGTCGACAAACCGATTGGGAAGGGTAGATGATGGTAATTCTATTATGGATTTTGAACCTGAAGAGATTAAAAGAAAGGCCAGCCTCAGCACTGCCTTTCATCCATATACCTGGAAGAGCAAGAAATTCAATCTTATAGATACACCTGGCGAAAACGATTTCCTTTCTGATACCAAGGTATGCCTTCAGGCAGCAGAAGGGGCTCTGGTTGTTATTGATGCCGTTGACAGCATTAAGATAGGCACAGAAAAGGTCTGGGACTTTTCTGAGAAATATAATTTACCCCGGGTGATATTCATTAATAAACTGGACAGGGAACGAGCTGATTTTTATAAGGTTTTAGAGGAAATTGAAAGCACATTCTCTATTAAACCAACACCTATATATCTTCCTATTGGATCAGAAAATGACTTTAGCGGAATGGTAGATCTTATAAGATTAAAGGCGAATCTCTATGGCAACGATAGCTCCGGTTCCTTCAAAGAGGGGAAAATCCCAGATTCAATGGCCGAAATTGTAGCCAAATGGCGTGAGAATATGGTCGAAAACATTGTCGAGGCCAATGATGATATAATGGAAAAATATCTTGATGGACAGGAACTCACTCCAAAAGAAATAGAGGCCACCTTTATAGAAGGGATGGAATCCGGCACTGTAGTGCCTGTTATCCCAGGATCCGCCACCCTTAATATAGGAGTAACACAACTTCTGGACATTATTGATCACTCTTTGCCGTTTCCAATTGAAAGAGGAAAGGTTAAAGGTCATAAAGTGGACAGTCAGGAGGTGGTGGAATTTGATGCAGTCGATGATGCCCCATTTTCAGCTTTAATCTTCAAGACATTAGCAGACCCTTTTGCAGGGAAACTCACTCTTTTCAAGGTTATGTCTGGAAAGATAGATTCAGAATCTACCATATTTAATTCAACAAAAAAGGTAAAAGAAAAATTAAGTCAGTTATTATTGATCCAGGGCAAAAAACAAACGCCTATCAATACAGTTAGTGTTGGAGATATAGGAGCTGTGGCTAAGTTAAAAGAGACCACAACCGGCGATACTATTTGTCAGGTAAACAATCCGATCGTTATTAGGCCAGCCGAGCCATTACCGCCAACTATTTCTTTCGCTATAGAGGCTACACAAAAAGAGAATGAGGATAAAGTTTACTCCTCTCTGGCCAGATTGGTTGAAGAAGATCCCACGCTTAGAGTAGACAGAGATCAATCAACCTCAGAGATTATCCTATCCGGCACAGGCCAAATTCATCTGGAGAATACAAAAGACAAATTAAAGAGGAAATTCGGTGTTGAAATTAAACTTAATACCCCTAAGGTCCCTTATAGGGAAACCATCAAAAATTCAAGAGAGAAGATA
>JAFDHR010000219.1 GCA_019308645.1 Deltaproteobacteria bacterium | reverse complement strand
CCCTTCAACCGATTTTGCGGTAATCTTACCCAGTGCTGGAATGCTTGCGGCTTTATTAACAAAGAAATATGCCTCCTCATATACCTCCCACGAGGTTGCAAGGCGTCCCCTGAAACGCAGTTCCTCATCACGGTCAATGAGACCTTCAAAGACCATGCCCTCGATCTGGCTGCTGGCCGTATCTGCCGTGAGAATGGGATTTAAAAGGCTGGCATCACCTATGGACGCGGCAATATATTCATTGAGGCGCTCGGGATTTCCCCGCGTCTGCTGCTCGTAGGTTGGCACCCACAGATAGGACTGAAGCAAAAAGACTATCACCAGCAGGGGGGCAAGTATGAGGATCCGTTTGATTGTCATGAAAGGAATCAGCACCTATTCCGAAGAATAATTTAAATAATCTAACTATGTGTTTTTACAGGATAATCAATGCTATAACATAACCATAGGCAATAAGGATTTGCTAGTCAAGAAAAAAGGATAACAGTGGTTTCATTCTGTCACTGAGGTCGACTCGAGATAACATATAATTGGGAAGTTGGAGGCTGAGGCGGTCCTTTCGTGGTGACAGTCGGGACTGCCCGGCGTATGGGTAGTGGAAGGCCTTTTTGATTTCAGACTTTGCCCAGTTTAGATATCCCGGGCTATTTCTGATAATATTTAAATTGGGTCATGACTAGAACAGGGCTAAAATAATAGCTTAAATTCCTGTCATAACTATTAAATAGCGATATGCAAAACGCGCCAAAATCTCAGAGGCAAAATTCAGGTGGTAGCAAAAAGATATGGTTCAAACACCTCCGTTTATGGAAAATAAAGGTAAGACCCCCGCCCAAAGCTACCGCCCCGCCAAAGACCGAAGAATGCCACATTGACGCCGCGATCTCCCAGCTTCCGGTTTGAATAATTGGCTTGCCGAAGGTCACCTCTTCAGCGTGATCGATCCCCAGTATCCGGATGAATTTTTAGCCTGATTTTTTGACCAAAACGGAAGCCTGTATGGGCGGGGGTACCTTGTGTCCACGATCGGATACCCCATTTGCATAATATTCCTTCCCACTATTTTCTCAATCGCATCAGATCCGACGCCGCATAGACCTACCTGTGCAACTCAAAAGGCTCGGCCGTTGTAATCCCGATTTCATCAAAACCAAGCGCATAGGCCTTCTCGATGATTTCAATCTTTGATGACATATGTAACCTCTTTATTCAGCTGTATATATGGACTAAGAACTTAAAATGTACCCGCTGAGGGGTATTTGTATTTCACCATGATCTCCTAAGCCCCCAATTGATCCGCCAAAGCCTCCATGTCGTCGGCAACGATATCAACCGTGGAATCGAGAACCTGCTCAGGAGTCGTTCTTTCGCCCCATTCGACAGGTCTATGGATAAAGGCCGTACGTAGGCCCTGTTCATGAGCGGCACGAAGGTCCATGTTGTGGGCCGCCACCATCATCACCTCATGCGGTTCTAGTTGTAACATCCTGACCCCACTCTGGTAGACGCTCGGATGCATCTTGTAGTGATCCAGAAACTCGCAGGAGAACACGGCATCCCAATGAAAGGGGGCTCTACGAGAAATATCAATAATGAGGGAAACTGACAAGATGGTGAGGGTGGCCATGGTAAATTTCTTTCTAAGCCGCGCATGGGCACCAGCCGCATCCGGCCAGGAATCGAGGCGATGCCAGAAGAGTATCATTTCATCCCGCTCTTGAGCGGAAAAGGCGTCAATTCCTGCCTCCGACAGAACACTGTCCAAGGCTTCACGATGGGCACCGTCGATATTACCTCTCGGAACTTCCGCTTTCGTCTTGTTAATAACCTTTCGGAGCCCCTGCATGCGCCAGGCCTTGGTAAGCGCTACCCAATCTGCCTCGATTCCCCTTTCCTTGCCGAAGTCCGAAAGCTGCCTGGAAATACCCGTGTGCCAATCGACGACCGTACCCCCGACATCAAAGGCCAGCGCCTTGATATCCTTCAGATTATTATCGCTGTTTATCATGAGGACTCCTTTTCGAAAAATAGGATTGACAGATAAGAACTCGTTTGAACTGGATGGGAGGATAAATATATCGGACCGAGTTATCAAGGTAAACATCCGTTGTGTGAACTATGCTCAAGCGGGTATTCATTGGTTAAGTTTCATAGATGAACAGGATGTTATAAAAAGGATACTCAAACACCTTTGTTTATGGAAAATAAAGGTAAAACCCCCGCCCAAATCTACCGGCCCACCAAAGGCCGAAGAATGCCACATTGACGCCGCGATCTCCCAGCTTCCTGTTTCGGATAATTGGCTTGCCGAAGGTTACCTCTTCAGCGTGATCGATCCCCAGTATCCGGATGAATTTTTAGCCTAATTTTTTGACCAAAACGGAAGCCTGTATGGGCGGGGGTGCCTTGTGTCCATGATCGGATACCCCATTTGCATAATATTCCTTCCCACTACTTTCTCAATCGCATCAGATCCGACGCCGCATAGACCTGCCTGTGCATACCCAAAAGAAGACCACAGCATCATGAAACTGCCTTATTGTTGAAATACAATCCGAATTTTCCAATTCTCCTTCCCAGAAAAAGCACCTCTTTATCACTTTAAAAAGGTACAAATATTCTTACCAGTTGAAAAGCATGAATCCATCTTTCACCCATTGCGAAACAATGGAACCTACATAGTCCACTCGGCAGCCGAGCTTCTCCATATCTTCAGTTACACCGTACCGGTCACTACAAGTCCTGCAGGCAAAGACCTGCCTGCCTAAACCCTTGTATTCCTTGACCATTTCCTGAAGTTCCGCAGTTTCGGCGATAGTCCTTTCTGCAGGACCCCATAGCACCAGTCTCAAATCACCCATAAAGCAATTGCGCGTGCCCTTTATTGCATAAAACAGTCCTGTCCACGCAACATCAACATCCGGGCTTGTTATGATAACGGCTACCTTAGACTGCATAGATTCTCTCCTTCACATATCTTTTAAATAACGGAACCTTTTACATAAATATCCATAGACCTTATATAACCGGCGACCTCCGCTTTTGTTAGTTTTCCGCTTGCGACCAGCTTCATCTCTTCAAAAATTCTCTCCCCAGCCTGAGCCAGTATCTCCTCACCCTTCATTACAGAACTGACATCAATATCCATATGGTCCCGAAGCTTATTCCATGTCTTTTCGTTACCAGTTATTTTTACAACAGGTACAAATGGAAAGCCTTGTGGAGCTCCACGCCCCCGTTTGCCCTTTACCTTTTGAAATATGATCATCTGTTTCATGCCCCTGGCTAAAATGTCATCCTTGAAATCATGTAGCCACACCTAAAAACAGGCCGGTTTTTAACTCACAAAATGCAACCCCAAGTCAGAGAAGAATCCATGCATCAAAACACGTGTTTCTACCCGCGTGGCTACCGATAGTAACTGCTAGCTTTTCCAGAATTGGTGTTTCTTTTGTTTCCCATAACCGAACAAGTCATCCATTTTTACTATAAAGGAATTCATAAAAGGAAGATTCTTTATGAACCATCTTACTGTCGAATGAAACCACCCTTTAGGTTTATTAAACGGACATACCCGGATACAGTTCATGCACGACCCTCCATTCCGGGACCAGAAGGAGAGGCATTTTTCGGCATTGATGGGCCACTTGAGTTCCCCTTCCGCGTTGGAAATGTTATTGGGTTCCGTGGTCCTGTCGCTATAAAGAATCGCCCGTGAAGGACAATTCGCTGCACACTTCTCACAGGCTAGGCAGAATTGCATGACACCTAAATCGACAGGTTCGTCGGAAACGAGCGGCAGGTCCGTAAAAACCTTGCTTATTCTAACGCGGGGGCCGAATTCCCTTGTTATCAAAAGGCCATTTCTGCCCAATTCACCAAGCCCAGCATCAATGGCGAGAGGAATGTCAAGCGCAGTATCATTGCCGCTGGGTATTGCCCTATAACCTATACCGCGGATGAACTGAGCAACCATGGTTGCAGTAAAGGCCATGATGGAGTATCCCCACCCCTCAGCAACTTCGGCCAGAAGTGTCGGGGACGTTTGGCAGAATTCGTAAGGCATTTCGAAGGCCATAACGAGAGCGTATTTGTATGCCTCCGGGAGATCCAAAGACTTGTGCTCTTTAGTTGCAAAATGGAAAGAGTGGGAATAAATCCACCTAGGGTCTACCTCGCAAATTCCCACCAAGGATGCCCCGAATGTAGTCGCAACCTTTTTCAGGTCTTTCGACATAGCCGCAGGGTCTTTTGCCTCCATTTTGAGGCCTTTCGGCACCCGGCTTACACCGATCAGTTTTTGATCCCAAGCATACATCCCGCTATCGTGCGTTACATTGCCGTGTGCAAAGCCGGTCTCTATATGCCAGGCCGCATTTTTGAACGCCATATCTTCCAGGGTATGTCCATATTTTTCTTTGGGATACACATAACCGAAGATTTTTTTGGCCAATTCGGCCATTTTCGGGTCCCATCTCGGCCTCTTGAACATCTCGTTCTTCTGATCAAATCTTTTTATTTTCCCAGATATGTATTTGGCCGTTCCAATTTTTTTCGACATTTCTATTATCCTCCAATAATTTCCGGTCAGTTATTTTCAAAACAATTTAAATTTTCCTAATATTCAACATTTGATCCAACTATGCCATTACTAGGATGCTGTCCGACAATTCGAGGTTGAAAAAAATTAGGCCATTGAAAATTGAGATCGGATGGTCGAACAAGCAGGCTTTTTCGAAAATAAAGGAAAAAGATCCCCGGAAA
>JAFDHR010000218.1 GCA_019308645.1 Deltaproteobacteria bacterium | reverse complement strand
GCATACCTTCCAGCTGTGTCAATAATAATTGCTTGTTCAAAAAACCAC
Organism: Deltaproteobacteria bacterium; assembly: GCA_019308645.1. The sequence goes on along the minus strand of JAFDHR010000218.1, from coordinate 6,686 downwards.
CAATCGCAATTGGGTGTCCCTGAAACACCCGAAGTTCGGGTAAACTCCGCAAAAGGCGAAGAGAGACGGGCGCTCTCAATCGCCGTGGTCTTGCCCGAGCCACTCTCCCCAATCACCATATACCAAGGAAGCACATAAAGCGGATTCCCGAGTTTCTTAAGGTGAGAACGCCTCAGCGCCTCCATAGCCTCTTTCCAACGATCCTGAAGTTCTTTTGAGCGCTCCTTTTCTTTCCCTCCCAAGGTTCTCAGTCGGGCATCATCCTGCTCAATAACCTGCTGAACAAAGCGCTGTTCACGACGTCTCCCCCAAACCTTCCTAAGAAAGATAATACCGAGCAATAGCCCTAAAGAGCCTGCTAATATGAAGAATCCCACCCACCATGGCCAATCAAGGGTTAAAATAATACCAATGGCCAGAACAATGCCCAGGAGAAGTACTGCGATGATGAGAGCTAACTTAAGTAACTTCAAAAAGATTTGTTTCATTTACGGCACCATGCCTATTAAGGTTTCGGCGTATCTGTTCAAAACAAATCGATAGATAAAAAACAAAACCCAGTAAAAAACGACGGGAAATCCAACACAAAAAAATGTAAAAGTGGAGAAGCGGATTGGCCCTTTCTGAGGAGCAACCTCCCATGATTCAGCAGGATACGCCTCTGGAAAAAGGTCTCCTTTTTCAAGGGAAGGGAGCCCCACCGAACTGCCCGTGAGAAGTTTCAGATTTGATGTTTTCAGTTGCTCCAAGAGATAGTCGTCACCCTCATGACAGTAACGTCCCACAAAACCCATGGCCAGGCAGAGATAATATGCTTCTCTCACCTCTCTTTGATGAGGGCCAATGGCATTCAAGCGTTCATAGAAAATTTCGCCAGCATCGGCCGTATGATAAAAAATGCGCTGGAGTTGTTCTCCCTGCCACCGATCTTTTTCTTTCCAGGATGAGCTCAAAATGGCCTCATCAACCCAGGCAAAGATAGCAAAGCGAGCCACGTCATAATCCTCTCTGGAGAAAGCCCCTTTTTTGAGCCACTCTTCACTCTCAGAGATCAAACGCTGGATATCGGCCTTCACTTGATCAAAGGGGGGGTGTTTTGTGGCCACTGACTTCAAGAAGTAGGCCACGTAGGCGATGAGCTTTATAAAGCAGTCGGTCAATCGCATATCTAATTTCCCCCTACCACCATCAGTTCTGCTTTTAAATCTTTTGGGGCTGCATCCCAATAGAGAGCGATATTGTTGCTCTTGTTCACATTGGCCCATTGATCACTGTGGTGGTCCATCTGGAAGTAAGTAGAGTGCGACCGACGGGGCAATTCTTGTGGCGGTACTGGAAGGTGTTCCAGCTTTATTCCGGGGAGCGCGCGGGCAATAAGAATGGGCAGATATTCTCGTGAGCTTAACTTGGCCAGCTTTCCGACAGATTGAATCACGGTTTGAGGGTCTTCTTCGGTTTCGAAAACGAGATAATAGCGGTTTCGTCCTTCAAAGAGCCTCGGGGACAGATCAGCTGCAAAATAGGTCCCATCGTATAGGAGTTGGATCACATACTCAGGTCCAGCCGTGATTTCATCCAACAGCTGAGTGATCAAGGCTTGGGCTGATGAAAAACATTCCCACAAACTTCTGTGATCATATTTAGAGATAAGGCAGGTTCCATTTTCCACTTCACCCATCACAGAGACCTGATTTGAAAAAGAAGAGAGTTCCCCAATTAGCTGTCTGAAGACGCCATATGCTGTCCAGGGGTGAACTTGTTTGGATTCCGTCAAATGGAAAAGAAGAGGAATGTAACGGTTAAGCGACCGAAGAGCTAAAAGGTAGACCATATCTCTTGCTCCAAACTCAGCTGTATGAATTCCTCTTTCACGCTTATATGCCTCAAGCTGGTGGCCTCGAGCTGCGATCTGATCTCTAATTTCTTTGACGAGCTTAATAAGGGGTTCTGAGCCTGAAATGTTGAGACAGGGCGGGACAAAACTCTCGGAAAGCACTATTTCTTCTCCACTTCTTGCCAGCTGTGCAATAGGTAGGAGAACATAGTTACCAAGCTGATCGATTTCTGTCTCCCAGAATATTTTCAAGACATGGGAAAGTCTTTTAACTCGTGCCGATGGTCCGCTCTGATGCAAATCGGCTACTTCTTCAGGGTCAGCCGTTGTGACAAACCTGGTGGGCACCTCCGAAATGTTCTCCAGCTTGGAGAGAACCGTTACATTTTCTCCAGCGACATTCCATTTTCTAAGACCAACGAATACAGTGAGGGGCTTTTCACCCTCTACCCAAGAATCTTCAAAAGAACGGGCCTCAATAAGGGCGTTGTCGGGGAAGATCACATATGTCATATCCGGAAATATGAATTCACCACCTGCAAGACCAAATGTTCTGTTTCCCAAAGCGGCTTTTTGGATTTCCACGGCCCCAATTCCCCAAAGGTTGGGCCGAAGGAACTTATAAAAAGGCGTCAGCAAAGACTTGAAATGGAGATCTTCCAGCTGAAAATGCTGAGGCTGTAAAAAAAGGCCCTGATGCCAAAAAAGAGGTCTTTCCATATTTCCTATTCTCTCCCGATCGTCTGAATTTGTTGCGGTCCCAATGTAAGTTCGATATTTAGGTGGCCGGGCTTGATAACCTTTTTACGTCTAATAAAGCCTTTTTTCTCCACAATTACCGGGATATCAAACATCCGCACCATCCTCTCCTTTTGGAGTAGGTAGTAACCGGCCACAATAGCCACATATTTTGCGCCCTCAGCTCTGTCCAAGTCCTTAATTGACTCTTGACCAGGATGAACAATCAATTTCTTAGATCTGGCCACACTGGTGTCAAAAAGACTGCATTCCAGTAATTTATAGATTCCCTCAATGTCGTCGGCAAGCTGATTAAACGCGTTCGGGGATCTGAGTTGATATATGCACAAAAGGAGGGTGTGAGGCACTCCTTCGTGTAGATTTAATTGAGGGTCGGCGACTAAACGAAGATGAATAGCCTTTTTCTCGGGAGACCAATCCGGAGGTGTTGGAGGCCGAGAGGCGCACGAATAGCTCAGGAAAATGATCGCTATCAAACACAGCCTTTTAATATATATATTCATCGTCTCCCCCCTACTTCATACTTAATTCTTGACAGTTATTTTCAAATTCTCTTAAAAGTTCTTCCATAAAACGCCCTGATTCAAACCATTTTTTGACCTTGTTATACCTTTCCTCATATATTTCGAAAGACTCTGCCTTTCGGAGAGGGCCTAACCTTAAGCCACCACCACTAACGGAAGCAATACGACAAGGATCCATTTCAAGAAGGATTTCTCTCACTCTGGTATATGCGGCCTTCTTGAAGGCCTGCTGTGCAATGAGAAAGGCTTTGCTGATCTGTCCAAGATAGCTTTCGAGAGATTTGCTCTCTTTTTCCCTCTCGAGTTCAAAACACAAGACTTTCCTGATCGTTTCCTCGCCGGCATGCTCACCAAAGAAGCTGTCATTAATCACACTCACCAATTTATTGAGTGTATCGAAGATGGTATTTAGGGATTCAGCCAAACGCTCCAAAAGCTCAGGGGATGAGAGATCGACTTGGGAGACCTTTCTTCCCAATAACAACGAAAAAAGCTGCGAAAAAACCTCTTCCCGTAAGTTCGTTCCGCTGGATGTGTCGGAATCTGCTCTGTTAAATACAAAGGTCAGTTCCTTAAGAAGCCTCATTCTTTCTCTACCTGATAATTCATTCATTTTTTTTTCAAGATATGTTTCAACCAGAGCTTCAGCTTGCAATCGATCTGATGCGTGAATCTCTCTGATATCATTGGCCAGTTGAGCTATAGACAATTGAATCGTCATTGTTCTATTCCTTATCCTTCGTCTCATTTAGATTAAGGATGACTGTCTCGGTCAGAAATTCATCCTCCTCACACTCGACTATTGTTTTCTTGACCTCAGAAGTATTGCCGTATTCTTGTTTAACGACTACTTCTCGTCTCTGAAAGCTTGTATCCCTTCGTGGTAAATGCTGGGAGAAATTGGAAGGTCCCATCGGTTTATCTGACGGGGAAACAATAATCGTCTCCGGAATAACATCCTGCTTCTTTTGAAAAGGCGGTTGAACCTCCCGCTCAAGATCATCAGGGGAAAGAATAACTGTTTCCTCTATCAACTCCTCGTCCTGGTAGCTGATAATGGTCTCGTCAGACTTCCCACACTCAGTGGTTGAGTCAACAAGAGTTTCTTCTAATACTTCCTGCTCTGCTACAGAGTCGACACACCATTTTTTCATGATTTTCTGGATTATTTCATGAAGGGCTCTATTTTCTGACGGCCGGGTATTCGTCTGCCCAGCAGAGATTCCCTGAAATAGTATGCGTTTTACTTCATCAGCCAAAAAGTTTATCCGACTTACGAAATTATTTTGCGACCATTTAGAATCAGACCTGAAGCTAGTACTCAAAAGGTATAACCCAAGATTAAGTGTCTCCCACCATGTTGAATGCCACTCCTTTTTGACCGATTTTCGTTCTGGATTCCAAAAGATATTTTCTGGCAAAAAAAGTTTGGGAATTGGCTCTTTAAGAAAATCTTGGAAATTACAAGTATCACTTAAAATGTGTTCATTTAATTCCTCGCCAAGGTATCGATACACCTTTTCGATGCTATGATTCTTGTTAACTAGAAATGAATAGAACCAAATCAAGTCAAAAAACATGAGTTCTGTTGGCTTGTAAGCCAAATATCTATCGGTTTAACCTTAAAATTCCAGAAAAACGGCAGATGGCTATCATATGGTTCGATTCCTACCCAAAATTGATCTATAGACAAACCAAAAAACGGGTGCTTCTGAGGATTTGGAGTTGCGAAGGCAACATTGGTGATTTGACTCAAGAATGAGAGTTTTAGGTATAAGATCTCCAGGAAATCTCTATCATCCTGTTGGAAGAAAAAGGGGGACTTTGCTTGCGCTTTTTTCCTCAAGATATTTAGGCGCTCCTTTCTGCCTAATTCTTGACTTGAAGATAGGTGGTCTCTTACCTCATCAAACGACGCACCTGAGATCAGCGACAGAAAATCAAGAGCGTGAAGGGACATGGCTTCAAAGATGAACATATAGAATGGATAAAATGAAAAAGGGAAGATCCGCGACGTAGCCTGAGAATCAGACCCATAACACTCCGGATTGCTGGGACATCTTACGCAAGGGAATGCATTGCTCTGTGATTTGCCTTCAGTTAATTTACCAAATCCTTTTATTAAATCCCAGCGATCTTGAAGTATAGGTGAGTCAAACTCTTCCAGTTCATAGACATAAAAGTTCGAGAGTTCCGTTGAAGCGTGGCAGATAGGGCAAAATAGGTAGCGTCTTAGACTAGAAGAATAAAGTTGGAGTTTTTTTGCCTCAAGAATCTCATCATCGTCACACAACTCAATTAGACCTCCGCAATTAGGGCACGGAGGATGAAAAAAAACCCCTTTCAACTTGCAAAAGAATAATGACCTCAGCGAAAGTAACTTTCCTTTCCTGTTAAGGTGCCTACGGGAGAGAAGAATGAAAGAGCTGTCGTGGTCTCTGCTTAAATAGAAATCAAAGGCTTGCTGCCATAACTTCTCAATTTCTTTGTTGTTAAGAGGGTATAAAGAATTCTGAGGGAAAACGTATTTGTCTCTCTGGACCAATAGTGCCACATTTTTCAAGTCACTGCCGGCATGGGTGGTAAATTTAGCGGAAATAAGGCAAGTCAGTGGGTCTGAATCACTAACGATCAGGAATGGAGTATGGGGATTCTCAAGGGTACTCAGTTCATCTGAGCGGAGTAAAATCTTCAAGTAAATCTGCTCTTTGCCGGGGCTTAGAAAAGGTATCAGTGACTGCGCAATGGTTTGTTTATCCACGGTTGCATCCCTTTCATTATTTCCGGAATAACCCAAAACCAATAAATCTTCTATCCTAAAGAATTTACTTGTTATGTTTATTTGGTTTCCTAAGAATCAATTATTTTCGCAGCTGTAAGTTTAGTGACCTCCTATGTCTATGACGTTGAGTTAAAAGATTCGGGCAATCAACACGGTTCAAACAGGTTCCCTGTGTTAGTACCATCAGTTATTGGCCTAGGGGAACAAGAAATATCCATCCAAACTGGGCATACTAAAATCATTATACAAATAAATACCACCCTTTATCCGCTGGGTCAATTATTATTTACAACTTAAATCACTCTTGTCCAAAATCGGATTTTTCTTTGGACAGCATTTGAAGCCTATAAACGCAGAAATCCAGTAGCGAAGCCGCAGTAACCTACCCAAAAAGGCTTATTTCGTGGATATTGGGACATGGAAAGGATGTAGGCTACCTATTCTCAGACCCTTGCAGTTCTTGGACAGCATCTTCGGGAAACGACAACCTGAATTCCCAATAGCCAGGTGCATTGTGTTAAATCAAGCACTTATCTGTCCAAAAAGCCGGATTTCAATTTATTTTGGACAGTAGTGAACTTAAACCTTGATGCTTTCGGTCTATTGTAGGTCATGAGGAATGGCGGTTTACAACCAAACGAAGGATCTTTTAAGGCTCGGGTAAGAGTTGCTGGATGGGTAATAAATGATAGTTTACTGAATTCAAGTCCCCCTGGTTTATGATTGACAATAATTTGAAACATCCGTCAAATTCGGCACAACTCGACAATCAGAGGGATCACTTTGA
>JAFDHR010000217.1 GCA_019308645.1 Deltaproteobacteria bacterium | reverse complement strand
CCAGCCATACATATAGTAACGCATGAGCCACAGCCCACGATAAGGATCTTGGAAAAATCCTCTACCATAGACATTATCTCTGAAAATGGCTTTCTTTCACCAACTATCATGATTCATCTCCCTCTCTATTTATTATTTAACTGCCATTAATTACTGTACTGATGGATTTGGGCCTAAAGATCGAACCTTTTCAGTCATTCCGTTGAGAATGTCGACAAATTTTTTTGCTCCAGGGCCGGGCACAAAATCGTACATTAATCGGCCTGGTTCCAGTCCTGCCTCTTCTATTAAAGATTGTGCTCGCTCTAACTTCTTGGCAGCCCTGAAGTTGCCTTCCTTAAAATAGCACTCTCCAAATTTACACCCGATCACGACAACGCCATCTGCACCAGACTCAAGGGCCTTGAGAAGGTGAGGTATTTCTACCTTTCCTGTGCACAACACTCGTATTATCCTTATATTAGGCGCATATTGAAGTCCCAATTTACCAGCTACGTCGGCTGCGGCAAGGGCACAATAATGACAACAAAAAGCAATTATCCTTGGTTCAAATTCCTTCATTTCTATCTCCTTCTATTCATTATGCGTAATTACTCAAAATCCTGTGGGATTTAAATTCAATGCTTCTTTAGGGCATGGGTGTCTTTTTTTGCTTATGCCCTTCTAATAGGGCGCATTGCCATGTCGTTTCAAAATTGGGTAATAGCAACTTGACCTTAGAATCATATGATCCGTCTATATTGCCCAATTTTGAAACGACAACTAATCTGAGTTATATTTAAGGGCATAACAAAAAAAGACACCCATGCCCTTCCTTAAATTATTGAGCAGATACAATTATGCAAACATTCTCTCTATTTGGGGTACTACATCATAATCAGTAAAGCTTTTAAGCTCTATTGCATCATTCGGACAGGAACTTACACAGACCCCGCATGCCCTGCACTCAAAAGGAATAATCTCGGCTACACCATCATCATTTATGAAAGGCACCCCAAAAGGACATACCCTCACGCAGGTAAGACACGCTATACATTTGCCAGGATTGACATTGGCATACACATTTTGATGGACAAGTTTATCTTTTGTCAGCACTGATAATGCCCTTATTGCAGCGGCCTTTGCCTGGGCAACGCTCTCATCTATTGTCTTGGGGCCATGTGAAAGGCCGCATAGAAATACACCTTTCTTGCTAAAGTCCACAGGTGTAAAGGTCATATAGTCTTCCTCTTCGAAAAAGTTGTATTCACCCAATGGCACTCCGAGAAGCCTGGACAGGGTATCATTATCATTATTAGGGATCATAGCAGCATTTAATATAATTAGATCAGGCTTTAACTCAATTGTTTCTCCTGCCTTCACATCATTTGCTTCTACCAGCAGGCCATTATCCTGGGATATGTGTAATCCTTTTTCCTCATCATACCGGATAAAGCTAACTCCCGCCTCCTGTGCCTTTCTATACTGAACATCATTAAGAAAGTAGGTTCGAATATCCCTATGTAAATGGTAAACCTTTATATCAGGCTTACTCTCTTTCAGCTTAAGGGTATTTTTTATAGACTGAGAGCAACATACACGAGAGCAATAAGGTCTTTCCTTATCTCTTGATCCAACACAATGGATCACTACAGCAGAATTGACACTTTTGAGCGCCGCGTCATCATTTTTTATCATCTCTTCGAGCTCTAACTGGGTAATTACCTTTTCGTTGTCTTTATAGAGATACCCCTGTGGCACATGCTCTGTTCCACCTGTTGCAACAATTATTGTGCCATACTCATTTTCATATTCGCCTGATGGCGTATTGACTCTGCCTGAAAATTGCCCAACACGCCCCTTTACTTCCTGCAACTCTGCATTAAAGATTACATTTATCAATGGATTTTCATTAACCTTCTTTACAAGGTCAGTAATGTATGCAGAGACATTTCCCCCTTTTGTACTATAAGAAAGACGGGCTGCATTACCGCCTAAGGTCTCAGTCTTTTCAGCTATATCCACAGGTATTCCATGAGATGATATACTCACAGCAGCTGTCATTCCTGCCGCACCACCGCCTAAAACGAGGCTTCGCTGTACAACGTCTCGTGTGTAAACCGGTAAAGGTTCAAGGCCTTTTACCTTGGCTACTATTCCCTTAATTTCTTCTTTCATTCTTTCTGTGGCCTTATCCTTTTCTTCAATATTGACCCAGGCACATAGTTCCCTGGCATTTACCATTTCAACGAGAAATTTGTTTAACCCAACCTGCCTGATCATGTTTTGAAATTTAGGCAGGTGACTCCGATAACTGCAGGCAACCATTACGACCCTGTTGATTTCGTTTTCTTTAATGCTTTTCTGAATTTCCTCCATTCCTCCAGAATAGCAGGCATACTGCACAATCCTGGTGTCTTCAACCCCACCTAAGGTGCCTGCAAATTCATGGAGTTGCTTTGTGTCTACAACCTTGGGTATGATCCCTCCACATTCACATACATACACACCAACCCTTGGTGGGATGCCGCTTACATCAAGTTCAGGCGGCAGGCTACTTTTTTTAATCTCGGGTTCAGCGTCTGATAGAAAATCTGCTACCTCCATGGCAGCGGCCTGTGAATCTGCAACTGCTAAGGGCGTATCTTCAAGAGATTTAAAACTGCCCCCTACTGCAATGCCGGGCAATGCAAGATTTGAGTGTTCCGGTAATTCAGGAAATTTCCAGGAATTGAGCGTGATGCCAATGGACTCTGCTATTTTACTGCCATTTTGGGAAGGAATAAGACCTAAAGAGAGCACCACCAGATCAAAAACCTCCTCATGAGATTCTCCACCTGCTTCAGTGACATAATGGAGCGTAAGATTATGTGTTTCTGGATCCTCAGTGATGGATGAAACATTTCCGCGTATAAATTTTATCCCATTTTCTTTTGCCTCTCCATAGACCTTCTCATGTGTTTTTGATATGGCCATTATATCATTGTGAAAAATTGTAATGTCGTTTTCTACATCCTTTGCCTGTGTAGACATTCCTACGCGTATAGAATACATGCAGCAGACAGAAGAGCAATATTCAAGGCTATCATCGCCCGATTTTCTTGAGCCAACGCATTGGATAAAGGCAATTTTGTGGGCTACTTCCCCGTCTGATGGTCTCGTTATCTGACCTTTTGTGGGTCCATAAATGCTGACTAATCTATCCATCTGAAAGTTATCGATAACATTGGCCATCATTCCATGACCAAGCTTTTTGGCCCCAGAAGAGCCATAATAGGGCTCCACACCAGGTGTAAAAACGATCCCGCCAACCTTTAGCTCCTGAATAGTCTCTTTGGCATCAAGATTTATGGCATCTGTCGGACAGACATCTGCACACTTTGTGCATTCCTCACCCTTTATATGCAGGCAGGTTTCAGGATTAACAGAAGGCTTATTGGGCACTGCTCCGGCATAAGGCATACCAATTGCATTCCTTGATCCCAAACCATAATTAAACTCGCTTGGAACCTGTACAGGGCATTCAGGCCAACATAGTCCACAGGTTACACACTTGATTGGATCTACATAACGGGGAGTTCTCTTAATTGAGACCGTAAATTCCCCCGGCTCTCCCTCAATTCTATCAAGTTCCCCTAATGTTAATATCTCGATATTTGGGTTGTTGACTGCTGTGAGCAACACGGGCGTAATCATGCCAAGGGCAAAATTGTCTTCAGCAGTTCTATAGAGCTGGGTCATCTTTCCGCCAATATGTGGCTGCTTATCTACCAAATAAACCTTAAAATCAAGATCAGCAAGGTTCAAGGCAGCATGAACCCCTGCCACCCCAGCGCCAACTACCAGTACCGATTTTATTTTTTTACCATCGTTCATCATTTCAATCTCTCTCCTTCTATAATGAATTTTCAGGAAATATTCGCTGTTGATTTATTCCAAAGATTTTATTTTCGATGCTCATCTATCACGTTCATTTACGTGATGTCAAGGGAAATAAGAATAATTTCTTTACCAAAAGACCACCATATGCCAACGCCCACCAACGCCATGAGAGCGTAACAACAATAATCAGCCAGTAGCTCTGCCCCAAGAACATAGGAACCTCTATTGAGGATTTCTTGGAGGCAGCTCATGCCCAATACATACCCCATACATTCTTTTCATCCCAATACGCCCCCGCTGGCAGCGGGATCTTCGACAGTTCTCCAATACTCCCTTGTTCTATTGCCAGGTAAACAGAATCAAGCGGGGGGACGCACACACATCTCCATTAAGACTATGATTTTCCAATTACGGACTATTGGTGCTCAGTCCATAATTACCTATGATCAGAGCGATTCCAGAAACAGCGGATTGACACGTGACGAACAGCGGAAGGCAAAAATGCGCCGACTTGCCGATGAAGGTTTCCATAGTTTTTACTATGTTTCTCATGCACCGTTCTTGTTTGCAGTCCCGAACACCGAGGCTCTCTCGCAAATTCAGAGAATTCTGAAAAAGGCAGGCATCCCAGAGGAGCGCTTTGAGAAACACTGGTAATAAGCCGGACCAGCCAGTTCAGCCGACAGCTAACCGCTGCGGCGACCGGTACGTTGGGCCCTGGTGTATCGCAGAATTTCATAAACCCCTTGCTTTAAATCACATTTGGTGGTACGGTTAAAAGTACAATAGGAGGTATGTCATGGGAAAATTATTGGATATCATTCCGGTGAGTGATTTGAGGCAGAACGCTGCCAAGGTCCTGAAAAAATTACGAGACAACAAGGAACCCATTATCATTACACAAAGGGGACGGGCAGCTGCCGTCATAATCGGTGTCGAGGCG